>DJXY01000110.1 GCA_002449915.1 Oribacterium sp. UBA6992 | reverse complement strand
TTCGGATATTGTCGTTACCACTGCCGAGGAAACACAGGCTGTCCAGGCAGTCGCTGCTCTTGGTGCCAATGCTAATGTATTACCCTCCATTGAGGGCGTAACCATTGACGCCAATGCGGAAGCACTTGCCCCTGTCAATCTGACGGTCGGTGTCATCAACAGTGTCGTAAGTGATCTCCAGCAGCGTTTGATGGATCTCGGTTATATGGATGCCGATGAGCCGACAACCTATTACGGCGCCGCAACCTCCAAGGCGGTGCAGTATTTCCAGCGTCAGGCAGGCATGACCATGGATGGCATTACCGGTGTCGATACCTGGGATGCCATCATGTCGGACAGTGCCCCGCGCTATGCGGTTAAAAAGGGCTTCCAGGGAGATGATGTCACAGATATCCAGTATCGTCTGTATAACCTGGGGTATCTTTCCGAGGCCGGACAGATCAACGGAACCTTTGATGATACAACAGAAGCTGCGGTACGCAAGATGCAGACGGTGAATGGTCTCACTGTCGATGGAACCGTGGGACAGAGCACTCATGATCTGCTCTACTCTGATGATGTCAAGGCCAATATCATCGCTCTCGGCGAGCAGTCTGATCTCGTAAAGAAATATCAGCAGCGTCTGATTGATCTCGGATATATGGGTGGCACCGCGGACGGTCAGTTTGGACAGACCACACAGGATGCGATCCGATCCTTCCAGTCCCGCAACGATCTGATTGTCGATGGCTACCTTGGCGCAGATACCAGAGCTGCTATGGATGCCGATACAGCCAAGCCGTATGCCATGCGGATCGGTGAGCAGTCGGATGCGGTAAAAGAGCTGCAGGATCTGCTTGTAAAATATGGATATCTGTCTCAGGATAATGCTTCCGGATATTTCGGAGAATTGACCAAAGCTGCTGTTGCATCCTTCCAGAGTGTCAACGGTCTTGCATCCGATGGTACAGCAGGTATGAGCACCATGGCTTTGTTACGGTCCGGTAATGCCAAGTCCAAGCCTAAGCCTAAGACCTCCACAAGCTCTGGTAAGTCCTCCTCCGGTAAGACATCAGGCAAATCCTCGTCCGGCTCTTCCAAGAGCTCCGGTTCCGCTTCCTCCGGATCCGCCAGTGTCGGCGGCGGAGGCGCAACAGTATCCGGTTCCGCTGGCGCACTGGTATCCATCGCCGCCTCCAAGATCGGCAGTCCATATGTCTGGGGATCCAAGGGTCCGAACTCCTTTGACTGCTCCGGTTTTGTTTACTGGTGTCTCAACCAGGCAGGTGTCGGAGTGTCCTATATGACCTCCTCCGGCTGGAGAAATCCGGGCCGGTTCCGCAGAGTCTCCTACAGCGAACTGCAGGCAGGTGATATCATCGTGGTATCGGGTCATGTAGGTATCTGTGCCGGCGGCGGCTCGGTCATCGATGCATCCTCCTCCAACGGCAGAGTTGTCCACAGATCTCTCTCCGGATGGTGGGCTAACAACTTTATTGCGGGATGGCGGATCTTCAGCTGATCAGACATTTCCTGTCTGGTCCGCCCTTAAGAGCATGCGAATGTATACGTTTTAAACAAACACTGCTCTACACTGTGATTTATACCGTAAAAATGTAGATTTAAACTTGTCCTGCGAGATGCGACGAAATGGAAACACGTCCATCCCGCAGGATTTTTTGTGTCTTTGCATTGCAACTGACGGTATTGTATAATAGGGTATCAAATTGTTTATTTACCCCCTGCAGCAGGTATGTGACTGCTGCAGCCTTGGAAACGGGAGGCAGAACATGCAGACAATTCTTGTATGTGATGACGACAAGCAGATCGTCGAAGCGATTTCAATATACCTTACAGGAGAAGGTTTTAACGTGCTTAAGGCATATGATGGCTATGATGCACTAGATATCATGGGAAACAACAAGGTTGATCTCATGATCATTGATGTCATGATGCCTGGTCTCGACGGCATCCGGACAACCTTAAAAATCCGTGAGACCTCCTCCATCCCGATCATCATCTTATCCGCCAAGGGCGAGGATAATGATAAGATCCTTGGATTAAATATCGGTGCCGATGATTACATTACAAAGCCTTTTAATCCGCTGGAGCTCGTAGCCAGAGTCAAATCCCAGCTTCGCCGTTACACACAGCTCGGAAATATCGGAGATCCGCAGAACGATAATATCTATACCTGCGGAGGTCTTGTAATGAATGATGATACCAAGGAGGTCACTGTGGATGGCGAACCTGTACGGCTTACTCCGATCGAATACAACATCCTCCTGCTCCTCGTAAAAAATGCCGGCAAGGTATTTTCCATTGATGAAATCTACACATCCATCTGGAACGAGCAGGCAATTGGAGCTGACAACACCGTTGCTGTGCATATCCGACATATCCGGGAAAAAATCGAAATCAATCCCAAGGAGCCCCGCTACCTTAAGGTCGTCTGGGGTGTGGGATATAAAATCGAGAAGCAGGACAAGGACGGCGACTAAGATAAAAGGATTTAACTAAGGATTCAGCTTATGAAAAAAATCATTGCCGGAACCATTCACGCGCTGGCAGTTCTGATGCTACTTTTCAGCATCTTTATGTTGACGCTCGGAACCTCGGATAAAACCGCTCTGGACTCCATCCGCCAGCCTGAGTACATTACTTCTTCCGCCTTTGAGTCAAGGGTCAGTGAATCAGTAAATGACATCTTTGACTATATCAATCTTAAAGATCTTTTTGAAAAAAAGGGCACACTGGATCTGAATCAGGTCATTGCGCAGGGAGAGCGAAACGGACAGCCGGCTTCCTACAGCCTGGATTATCTGATCAAGTATGCCCGCTCGATGGGCTATTACCTTAATGATAAAAATGAGCTTGCGGACGACGGTCCTGCAACGCTCTCCCACGAGGAGGACCTGAAAAACAAAATCAGAGTGACGTATCGGGCGTATATGCCGGATTATCAGCCTTCGAGTCCCGCTGACGGTATTATGAGCATGGGGCAGCTCGCCCGGGAAACGCTTACCTATCTTGCAAAATACTATGCAGTGCGAAGCGAGTTTTTTGATCATGCAACCAATCTCAAGTTTTTTGCTTACTACGCGCAGGGCGATAAATCTGTCACATATACCAATGATGCGGTCATGACACCGGCACAAATTGCGGATCTTGGAAAATACATCTGTACAAACAGCACAAATCTGGAGGTACGTACCAATCTGAAAACCGCCCCGTCCAATGTGATCCCCCTGCTTCAGGCAAGAAATCCCTATGACAATGGAGACTATGAGTTTGCGGTAGGCATTGACACCAATTTCCCTGCAGAGGATGCATTTCAGGAGGCCGCTCATGCATATGACGCACGCAGGAGAAGTGCCATTATCGGCATCATCCTCCTGTCCATCTCGGCAATTACTGCGGCAGTGACATTGGCAACACTCGTCCTGCTGGCGGGACATCCGGAGCATGCGGAGGACAATCGGATTTATCTCTTTCCGCTGGATAAACTCCCTGGGGATCTTGTGCTTCTGATGTTTGCCGGCTGGTTCCGTGCTGCTGACCATCTGACGCCTGCACTGCTTGATTCTATCGAACTAATCCTGGGGAGTTTACCGGCGTGGGATTTCTGGGAAACCTCAGTTTCCTTCCTGTTGAAATACATCATATTTGTGCCTCTCTGCCTGTCGATTGTCCGGACCTATAAGGCGGATGTCCTCTGGCACAATACACTGATCTACCGGATACTCCAATTGGTCCGCTACTACATCCATGCCGCTGCACTGACAGCGCCAAAATTCTGGAGCTATTTTCTTTTTCTGCTTCCGAATGCTGCATCCTTTGCCATGATCGTTGTGCTCTTGATACGATTTTTCCAGCACCAGAGTCTGTTTGCGTTTCTAGTCGCTGTGGCACTATTTTTTATCATGCTGGCGATTGATTTCTACACTTGGCGCATTGCCACTGGCCTTACCAAGGCAGTAAATGAACAAGTAAAATCTGAACGCTTAAAAGCCGATCTCATCACCAACGTCTCACATGATCTGAAGACTCCATTGACATCAATTATTAATTATGTGGATCTCCTGAAGCGGGAGCATATTGATAATCCAAGAGTTCAGGAGTATCTCGCCGTGCTGGACCAGAAATCCAACCGTCTCAAAACACTGACAGAAGATCTGGTGGAGGCGTCCAAGGCAAGCTCCGGAAACGTCAATATAACGCTTACGGAAATCAATTACAGTGAAATCGTAATGCAGGCACTGGGTGAGTTCGAGGACAAATTTCATACCTGCAAGCTGGAAATCGTGGAGCACTATCCCGATCATCCGGTAATGATCCTGGCTGATGGGCGGCATCTCTGGAGAGTCATAGAAAATCTCCTCAATAACTGCTGTAAATATGCACTCAGGGAAAGCCGCGTCTATGTGGATATCTCAGAGGAGGACAGCCGGGCGGTCTTAACAATTAAAAACATTTCCTCCTCACCTCTTAATATTTCACCTGAGGAGCTTACCGAACGTTTTGTCCGGGGAGATGTCAGCAGAACCACCGAGGGCTCCGGTCTGGGACTTGCCATTGCCAAAAGTCTCACAGCACTGATGCATGGTCAGTTTGTTATCAGCATCGACGGAGATCTCTATAAAGCTGAGGTTATCCTGCCTAAGGTTACAAACAAGGCAAAACTTACAGAAAGTACATCATGAAAAAATACATTTTAAAACACAAAATACTGCTTCAGTCACTGGCAGGACTGCTGCTTTACTCAGCAATTACCCTGCTGCCGGTATCCGCTTTTACAGTGTCTGCTCCTCTTTGCATGATCTCGGGACAGATCACTTCAGAAGCAGCGCAATGGCCGGAACCGGCTGCAGAGATTCAGTCGGAGGGCGCGATTCTCATCGATGCCGACTCCAGCACGGTGCTCTATGAAAAGAATGCAGACACTCCATATTATCCCGCGTCAATCACCAAGGTTCTGACCGCAGTGATCGTACTGGAGCATGTAAAAAATCTGGATGATATGGTGACATTTTCCTATGCGGCGACCAATACCAATCTGGAAAACAATGCCACAGTCATCGGTGCCGTTGCCGGAGACAAGCTGAGCGTCCGGGACTGCCTTTACTGTCTCCTGCTGCACTCTGCCAACGACTGTGCCAATGCACTGGCGGAATACGTGGCAGGCTCCAACGAAGCATTCGCGGATCTTATGAATCAGAAGGCACAGGAGCTTGGCTGCACCGGCTCTCATTTTGTAACACCCTCCGGACTCAATAATCCGGATCATTACACAACCTGCCGGGACTACGCTAAAATCATGCAGTATGCCATTAAAAATCCGACCTTCCGGCAGATTGATGCCACACAGGTATATACCCACGCCCCGATCAGCAAATACCCCGAGGCTTCCGCGCCGGAAAACACGGTCTATGCACATCACAGGATGATGCGCCGTGTCTACCCGGAATACTACGAGGGAGTCTTTGCCGGTAAAACCGGATATACCATGGCAGCAGGCAACACACTCGTCACCGCCTGCAAGCGGAATGGTATGACGCTGATCTGCGTGATTTTAAATGGTCATAACTGCCAGTATACCGATACCAAGGCGCTGTTTGATTTCGGATATACGTCATTTCAGTCCCTGCCGGTGGCCGCAAACGATGCCACCTACTCGGATATCGGGAATCATTTTACGGTAGACGGCATTCCGCTCGTGAATGCTCTCACATTCTCAATTGATGAAACAGATCATGTGACCCTGCCTAAGACCATAAGCTTCTCGGAGGTATCCTCTCAGCTCATATATGATCTCAGCGATGACGAACGAAACGATGCTGCCATTGCAAGAGTGGATTATACTTTAGACGGAAAAGCCGTCGGCAATGCCTATATCCGGCTTAAGGCTCCTACGGAGGAAACAACGACGGTTTCCGAGGATGCCACAATCATGGAGGCCAAGGTGCAGGAAACCGTACCGCAAAGCATTTCCATGGACAGCAGTCAGGAAGCCGTGAAGCCCTCTGTTGCCGGGCAGCTGCCCCAGGAGTCCCGGGAAAACCATGCACCTGTGATTTTTGATCGTAACAGCGGCCGGATTATCATTCAGACGCCGGTCCTGAGAGTTCTCGTGATTCTCGGACTGCTCGCGGCGATTACCGGAATCATTTTCCTACTTTATTACCTTCTGGAACGAAGAGACGAGTTTATCCGGAAACGCCGGAGAGCCAGGATGCTGAAGCATACCAGGGACCTCACACGGGAGCAGAAGGCTCGCCGGGATCTGATGCTCAATAACCGGGACCATGATCGACGCTACCGCAGAAAATAAACTTTTAAATTTAATGAAACAGCATGCCATCTTTCCGGGTGGATCTGCTCAGGTTCTGCCATACTTACGGGCGATGATCCTGCTGCCATGCGCATTAAGCCAATCCTGCCGTGCTCTATAGTCCGGCAGGATTTTTGCAACCTCTGCCCAGAATTTTGGCGAGTGGTTCATTTCTTTAAGATGACAGAGCTCATGAACCACCACATAATCTATGATTTCTGGTGGCGTCAGCATCAGCAGCGCATTGAAATTAAGGTTTCCCCTGATGCTGCAGCTCCCCCATCTTGTCTTCTGCATGCGAATGCTGATCGCTCGGTACTTTACACTAAGCCTTGCTGCATAAAGCTCCACTCTTCCAGGAATATACTCTCCGGCACGCTTCCGTAAAATCTTTTCCTCGGATGCCGTGAGCAGTTCCGGCTCCGGTTCCCGGGCGCGCCGCTCCGCTGCCTGAGCCAGATGCTTTGCGATCCAGCTTGCCCGTTCCTCCAGTACTCTCTGTATGTATCCATCCGGTGTCCGGTATGGCGCACGGACGATCACTCCGCCCTGCTGAGTTACCGTAATAGAGATTGTTTTCCGCTTGCTTTTTCTGATTTCGATTTCCATGCTGCTACTATATCACATCTTTCCCGATCCGGAATCATATCCCGATTCCGGAATACAGTAAGGCGGACCACAGCAATGCTGCGGTCCGCCTTACTATCTGGTTTAATTAGATTGCATGCAGGCTCTGATTACACAAGATACTCTGCAAGCTCGCTTTTTACATAATTTTCCTTCTCTGCCGGAGCATGCAGCGGGATCACTCTGCCGATTCCCATATACATTACACCAACAAGAGATTTCGCATCCACAATACGGCTTCCAGCCCCAAGATTCAGATCAAACGGCATATTGGATACTTTGGCTACAAAATTCCTAACCGCATCCACGGATGAGAACATTACATTTAAAGTACTCATTCTTTTTACCTCTTACCTGGAAAACAATAATAATCAATATCATCCTACGCCCCAATTGGTTTCGGACGTCCAGGTTGCGGATACTATAACATTTTAAAGATCCGGATTCAACAGTCGAAACAGCGAATATATGTACGAATCAATCTATTATCTGTCTACATTGACATATTATTTCGTTATAATAATGTAAATATGCACAAAAAAAGGAGTGATTTCTGCCAAGTATCCTGCATTCGCCATGGTATTAAGATTTGCTGTAATCGTTTACAGCGTTATTTCTCATGGCGATCTGTCCATCGGATTCCTTCATTTCAGTGCAATTCCAACCGGTTCTTCCATTGACAAGCCACGCGGATGCTCCTAAAATAGTGGGGTTTCTTTAAATAATTTTATATATCGGAGTTTTCCATGAATATCACTGAGACCTTTGGTCAATATGTCACAAAATATACCGACCGTAACCCGGCACAGGGTCGGAGGCTGTTAAAGCTTGGCTGGGAGGCACAGAATTTTAAATTCCGTCACTTCCCGGATCAGCGGCTGATGCCCGCAGACCGGTATCTCGCACAGTTTATGATGGAGTCCATGCTGGCACCACTCAAATCACCGGACCATTCTGCGATTGTAAGTATTTTTGTACCCTGCGAGCTTTTGCAGGAGGCAGGTCTCCATCCGTATAATGCAGAAGCATTCAGCTGTTATCTTGAAGCATCCCGGGTAGAACGTTACTGCCTGCAGCAGACAGAAAATGACGGTCTCTCCGAGACCCTCTGCAGCTATCACCGGACATTTATCGGTGCTGCAGAACGGGGACTTATGCCAAAGCCAAAATGCATTGTGTACACCAACCTGACCTGTGACGCAAATCTTGTAACCTTCCGTCACCTTGCGGACCTCTATCATGTGCCCTGCTTCTCCATTGACGTGCCGATGACGATGACAGAGGCGGACATCAGCTATGTCGAGAAGCAGCTTCGAGATCTTAAGCTATGGCTCGAGCATGAAACCGGAAAGACAATTGAGGAGGATAAGCTCAGGAGCCGCGTGGAACGCTCCAGGCGGACGCTTATGAAGTTTGAGCAGTATCAGACTGCAAAGGCTGAGAAATATGTGCCGACGGACCTTGTCACTCCGCTTTACTCCGGTATGACCAACAATATCCTGCTTGGGACAGAACAGAACGAGCACTATGTAGATCTATTAAATCAGGACATAAAAAAAGCAGGTCCTGCCAGAGGACAGCGTATCTACTGGATGCATACGCTCCCCTTCTGGTCCGATGCCGTCCGTTCACTCTTATATTTCAAGGAGGATGCGCAGATTGTCGGTGACGAGCTGCAGTCCGTATGCTCCTCGGACTTTGATCCATCCAATCCCTACCGCGCCATGGCATCCCGCATGGTTCACCATGCTCTCAACGGTTCTATCCACCGCCGGATCGACAACGGTATCGCGCATGCCAGAGCATTGCACGCGGATGGTGTGGTCTGGTTCAATCACTGGGGCTGCAAGCATACCTTGGGCGGCGCGCTTCTTGCCAAAAAGAAATTTGAGGAAGTAGGGCTTCCCTGTCTCCTTCTGGACGGGGATGGCTGTGACCGGAGCCACGGCGGTGAAGGACAGACCTTAACCCGCCTCGGAGCGTTTCTCGAGATGCTGGAGGCTGATAAAGCCAAAGATTCCAAGGAGGTTTCCGCATGAATCAGACAAAATGTCAGGGCTGCGAGGGTGCAATGGAAATCCGGAAAAACGGATGCAGCTACTATGTATGCAAATATACGCCACTTGAGCTGATGGCTGCCTTTGAAGGGGAATACAGCAATCTTAACCATATGCCGGAGGGATTTGAGCTTGCCGATCAGGTTATCAATCCTAATGTCTGCGGCTTCGGCAAGGCACTGATGCAGTCTGTCATGGCGGGTGAAGTCCATGAACTGGTGCTTGTCAACTGCTGTGATACCATACGCTCTGTCTATGACATCCTTAGGGACTCAAAAAAGCTTGATTTCCTTTACATGATCGATATGCTGCATAGCGGCTGGGCATGCTCCCGCGAGCAGATCTCCGCTCAGCTGATTGCATTTGCCAAGGCTTACCGCCACTATAAGGGACAGGAATTTGACGAAGCAAAATTCCGGGCAGCCTTTCATCCGCCAAAGCGTCTGCAGGAGCCTCACTTAAGTGTGCTGGGCGCCCGTATGGGGAAGCAACTTTTTAAGATGGTTCAGGACTGCATGCCGCTGCCTGTGCAGAATGACAGCTGTGTCAACAACCGCTCTGTAGGCGAAGTGATGCCACCGACCCTGGCTTCTCTAAGGGAAGAACTGCTCCAGGGCACAGAATGCAGTAGAACAGCAGCTCCGGAAGCTGCACAGTCTCCCAGGACAGATGGAGATGTGCTGGACTCGCCTGCATTCGCACGACTCATGGACTGGTATGCCTATGAGCTCATCAAGCAGATTCCATGCATGCGCATGATGGATAAGACCGGCCGCCGCGCGCTCCTTAATGATCCAAATCTCAAGGGCATCATTTATCACACCATTAAATTCTGTGACTTTTACTCTTTTGAATATGCGGATCTAAGACAGCATGCTCCGGTACCGATCCTTAAAATCGAGTCAGATTATACTACCTCCTCCAGTGGTCAGCTTTTGACGCGTCTGGAAGCCTTTGCGGAGAGCATAGACCCGGAGGAATTGGAAGGGAAGAAAACGAATATGGGTAAGGGATATTTTGCCGGAATCGATTCCGGTTCCACTTCAACGGATGTTGTCATCCTGGATAAAGATAATAAGATGGTCTGCGGCATTATTGTGCCTACCGGTGCCGGTGCGCAGAACTCTGCAGAAAAAGCCCTGGAAGAAGCTCTCCGGCAGTCCGGGCTTGCGCGTACGGATATTGACGCCATGGTCACCACCGGCTATGGCAGAACGGCGATCGAGGACGGTGACAAATCCATCACGGAAATTACCTGTCACGCAAGAGGCGCACATTTTCTGGAGCCGGAGGTCCGCACGGTAATTGACATCGGCGGTCAGGACTCCAAGGTGATCCGTCTGGACGATAAGGGGAATGTCATAAACTTTGTAATGAATGATAAATGCGCTGCGGGTACCGGACGGTTTCTTGAGATGATGGCGCATTCTCTGGAGCTCAGCCTCGAGGAGATGTCACTGCACGGGCTGAATTATAAAGAAGATATCACCATCTCCTCTATGTGCTCCGTCTTTGCGCAGTCGGAGGTTGTTTCGCTGATTGCAGAAAACAAATCAACTGATGACATTGTACATGGTCTTAACAAATCCGTCGCAGTCAAGACAAGCGCCCTTGTAAAGCGTGTCGGCGGCGAAGGGAAATATATGATGACCGGCGGTGTATCCAAAAACAAAGGTCTTGTCAAAACGTTGGAGGAGAAGGTCGGTGCTCCGATTATTATCCGGGAGGAGGCACAGCTCTGCGGTGCTCTCGGTGCCGCCCTTTTTGCAAGAGATATGGTAAAAGCATAAAATAAAACCTCGCATGAAAATCCACGCGAGGTTTTTTTCATTTCATAACTACTGACAAGACTGACAAAAATTATTTATGGAAGTTTTTTTCATTAAGCTCCGGCATGAGTTCTGTCGAGATAATCCGGAGCATCTCATCCAGCTTTTCCAGCTCTTCCGATGTAAAACGGCGTTTGCAGCGCTCCTCCAGCTTTTTTACGTAGGCATAGCTGACATTATAATAATCCAGAAACTTCTGTGTCGGGCGTAAATGATATTCTCTCTTATCGTTTGCGGACTGTACCTTTTCTATATATCCCTTCTGGATCAGCGAGTTTACCTTGTATGCTGCATTGGGTGCGGAAATACCCATCATATTGGCAAACTCCTGGATGGTGGGTTCTCCCAGCGCCTTAATGCATTCCATGCTAAAGGACTCTACGGTTGTAAGCGTTGCCTCACGGTTTTCAAAACGTGAAAAAACCTGCATGTAGAAATAGAGTCGACACTTATTGTAAATGTCAATAATCTCATCACTTAACATAGTTACACCTCGATCAATAATTTAATTATTTTTATTATAACATCTTTTTATTGCATTTATGTAACAATATTTAAGAGATGAGTACAATTTCTGCCTGCTGCATGCTGTGCAAAATGCCGATAAAAAGCCTTGTGTAAGCCTCCTTAATCTCACTATGCCGGATTGATTTTACGAGACCGGATCCATGATAGCAAAGCTCAGCTCCGCATTGCAGCATAGCTTCCCGTTGACTCTTGCCTCTGCCTGTCCGATCCCGACCGGTCCATGCATGCGCACCAGCTCGCAGTTCAGCGTCAGCACATCTCCCGGCTTTACCTGCTGGCGAAATCTTGCATTTCTGATGCCTCCAAAGAGGGCAATTTTACCTTTATTTTCCGGAAGGCTTAAAAGCGCTACCGCACCGGTCTGTGCCAGTGCCTCTATGATCAGAACCCCCGGCATCACAGGATAGTCCGGAAAATGTCCCTGAAAAAAGGGATCATCTGCACTGACGCATTTCCTGGCTCTTGCAAATTTTCCCGGCTCATACTCCTCTACCGCATCAATCAGTAAAAACGGATACCGGTGCGGAAGGATCTTTTTTATTTCATTAATATCCAGCTCCATATTCAGCCCTCTCTTCCAAATACAAGGCAGGCATTATGTCCGCCAAATCCGAGAGAACAACTGGCAGCTGCATTAATCTGGCAAGACACACCTTTGTTGGCACAGTAGTCAAGATCGCATTCCGGATCCGGAACCTTAAGATTTACCGTGGCAGGGATAAACTGATCTCGTAGTGCAAGTACGGAGAATACTGCCTCCACCCCTCCCGCACCTCCGAGCAGATGCCCGGTCATGGACTTAGTACTGGAAACAACAAGCTGATCTGCCGCGTCACCAAAGACAAGATGGATGGCTCTGGTTTCTCCTGCGTCATTCAGATGTGTGGAGGTTCCATGTGCATTAATATAATCGATATCCGCTACTGTCAGTCCGGCATCCCCGATCGCAGCTGTCATAGCCCGGGCCGCACCTTCTCCTCCCGGCGCAGGAGATGTAATATGATACGCGTCGGAGCTTACTCCGTAGCCCTCGATTTCCGCAAGGATCGCCGCACCTCTCTCAAGCGCGTGCTCCCGCTCCTCGAGCACAAGGATGCCAGCGCCCTCTCCCATTACAAAGCCGTTCCGCTCAAGATCAAAGGGAATCGACGCCCGGTTGGGATCCGCAGCATGGGACAATGCCTTCATGCTGGAAAAGCCTCCAATTGCAAGCTCTGTAATGGCTGCCTCGGTGCCGCCTGCAACCATGGCATCCTCATAGCCGTCCCGGATCCTGTGAAACGCATCTCCAATCGCATTGGAACCTCCGGCACAAGCCGTCACAGGACAGCTGCAGAGACCCTTAAGACCATTCCGGATCGAGATCTGCGCCGCTGCCATGTTGGAGATCGCCATCGGAATGAAAAAAGGATTCAGTCTTTCATATCCCTTTTCCCGTCCGCGGTCATGCTCCTCCTGGATCGTCTCAAATCCACCGATGCCGGAAGACACCACAACGCCGACCCGCTCCGGACGATATGTGCTGCCCAGCGCTGTAAGGATTCCGCTCTGCTCCAGTGCCTCCTCGGCAGCATAGACCGCGAACTTAGTGAAGCGGGACATATGCTTAAGCTCCCTCTTATTGATCCGTGTTTCCGGATGAAAATCTCTGACCTCTCCGGCAAGCTTTACCTGGAAATTCGTCGTGTCAAAGGCTGTGATCGGTCCGATTCCGACATTTCCCTTCATAATATTTTTCCAACTCTCGCTCACTGAATTTCCCGTGGGATTTACAGTTCCGAGACCCGTGATTACAACGCTTCGTTTTTCCATAAAACGTTTTAATTGTCCTTCCTAACCTGAAATAATCTGACTATCCCGACTTTTCTCTCAGTCTTTCGTATCTTACTCTCCTGGCTGATCTTGAAATCTGGATATATCCGTCTGATCGACCCAGCTCGTTATTTCTCTCAGGTATCCTCAGATTCCCATTCCGCCATCGACACCCAGCACCTGACCTGTGATAAAGCCGCTTTCCGGTCGTGATAAAAATACGATTGCATCTGCTACATCCGACGGCTCTCCCAGCCTCTTGACCGGAATCTCGGCAAGAATCCGTTCGCGAATATCCTCACGCAGTACATCCGTCATATCCGTACGGATAAACCCGGGCGCAATCGCATTCACAGTAATACCACGGGATGCGTACTCCTTGGCGAGAGACTTTGTAATACCAAGGATACCTGCCTTGGACGCAGCGTAGTTGACCTGACCAATATTGCCATGGGTTCCGGAAATACTGGAAATATTAATGATTCTGCCATACCGTGCCTTGAGCATCTGCTGCCCTGCATACTTAGATAAGAGGAAGCATCCCCGGAGATTGGTGGCAATCACCTGATCAAAATCCTCTGCGGTCATGCGAAGCAACAGATGATCCCGCGTAATCCCGGCATTATTTACGAGGATATCAATTCTGCCAAACGCATCCATAATACTGTCCACCATCTCACGGACCTCATCCTCCTTGGATACATCCGCCCGCACAATAAGTGTCCCGACATCCGGGCAGGCAGCATGAATCAGCTCCTCCGTCTCACGTGCCGCTGCCTCATTTCCCTGATAGTTGATAACAACATTGTTGCCTGCTTCCGCCAGCTTAAGAGCTGCTGCCCTGCCGATCCCCCGGCTCCCGCCTGTTACCAGTGCTGTCCGGCGTTCATCCTTTATAATTTCCTGATTATCCATGATACCTTTCAAGCTCCTCTGCAGTTTCCAGTGAAACCACCTCATATGTTGAGATGCCCATGTCCTTCGCCGTCTTCCGTACAAAGCCTGCCAGCGTTTTGCCCGGACCGATTTCCACAAACTGATCTACTCCAAGCGTAAGCATCCTGCGAATGCAGTCTTCCATCCGCACCGGCCACTGCACCTGCAGCTCCAGCAGCTCCGGGATAGACCATTCACGACCATCCGGATTAAGACGGGCATCATTTTCATGTCCGAGAACATTATACATCACAACGCACTCCGGTGTACGAAAGCTGAGCTCCTTGAAATATGCTCCGAGCTGATCCCCAGCCGGCTTCATAAAGGCGGTATGAAACGGTCCCGAAACCTTAAGAGGGATACATCTCCTCGCGCCTGCCTCCGCAGCAAGCTCCGATGCTTTTGATACCGCAGCAGCTTCACCGCCAATGACGACCTGCCCCGGACAGTTCAGATTGCAGACAGAAACCCTGCCCACTTCCTTAGCTCTGTCGCAGCATGCCGCAGCACAATCCTCTGTAAGCCCGAGGATCGCCGTCATGCCACAATCAATGCCATGAGATGCCGCTGCCATCGCCTGACCCCGGAAATCTACCGTACGGACCGTTGTCTCGAGGTCCAGCACGCCCGCCGCTTCCAGCGCTCCGTACTCACCTAACGATAACCCGGCAGTATACTGCGGCAGGATCCCCTTATGTTTTAATACTTCCGTCATACTCACAGCAAAGGCGGTCATACAAGGCTGCGTATATCGGGTCTCGTGAAGAATCTCCTCCGGATCCTCAAAGCATACCGTTTTTAAGTCAAATCCTTTCACCTGGGCGGAAGCTCTTTCAAATGCCTCCCTAAACTCCGGAAATGTCTCATAGAGATCCTTCCCCATGCCTGCATGCTGACTTCCCTGTCCTGCATATAAAAAAGCTCTGCTCATCCCTCAAAACCTCCGCAGATCCCGGCAAGAATCTCTGAAACCGGACGGATCCTCTCCACCTGTCCACAGGTCTGCCCTGCCATCAGGGATCCTGTTTTGGTGTCACCCTCAAAAACCGCACGGCGGAGACTCCCCAGAGTAAATCTCTCAAGCTCCAGCTTATCGGCACCTGCTTTCTCCCTCCGGATATACTCCTTGGTCATCTGATTTTTAAGAACCCGTACCGGTGTACCGGAGATTCTGCCGGTCACTACCGTATCTGATCCCCTGGCCTTAATGAGCGCCTGCTTATAGGCATCATGGATCGGACACTCCTCCGAGGCGAGCAGCACCGTACCCACCTGCACTCCACAGGCGCCAAGCGCCATCGCCGCCCGGAACTGACGATGGTCCGCAATCCCTCCGGCGGCAATCACCGGAATCTGCACAGCATCCACTGTCTGCGGTACCAGTGTCATGGTGGTCATCTCTCCCACATGTCCTCCGCTCTCGCAGCCCTCCGCGATTATTGCATCTGCACCCAGCCGTTCCAGATGCTTTGCAAGGATCGGCGCGCCGACAACTGGGATTACCAGGATTCCCGCCGCTTTAAACTGCTCCATGTACTGTCCGGGATTTCCGGCCCCGGTTGTCACCACCGGAACCCTCTCCTCGCAGCAGATTTTTACAAACGCATCTGTCAGCGGATGCATCAGCATAAGATTAACGCCAAAGGGCTGGTCAGTCAGCTTCCGGGCTGTACGGATCTCCTCTCTCAGCATTTCCGCCTCCCGGATGCCCCCGGTTGCAATCATGCCGAGTGCGCCCGCCTGAGAGCAGGCTGCAGCAAATGCTCCGGTGGCAATGTTGGCCATGCCGCCCTGAATCACCGGATATTTTATGTCTAAGATTTCATTTAAATATTTCATGTTCTATCCTCCGGGCGGAACCTAAGCTGCATACCACCAAAGGTAAGTCCTCCGCCAAAGCCTGCAAGGAGCAGCTTCTCTCCGCCCCTGAGCGTTCCATTGCCATGCATTTCATCGAGTAAAATAGGGATCGAAGCCGCACTGGTATTTCCCAGACGCTCCATGTTCATCGGAAACTTCGCTTCCGGTACCTGCAGCTTCCGCACCACATGCCGGATGATCCGTGCATTCGCCTGGTGGCAAAGGACATAATCGATCTGCGCAAGGTCCGAACCACTCAGACGAAGTACCCTCTCAATCAGCCTCGGAATAATCTCAACGGCAAAAACAAAAACAGCCTTGCCGTCCATCACCATATGATCCACGCTTTTGTCAATAGCACCGGTATACAGCCCCGGCGCCAGGATATCCCGGGAGCCCCGTGAGCCGAGCGTTATAGCGTAATCGCTTCGCCCCGCCTCCGTGAGCTTTACGATCACGGCTCCTGCTCCATCCCCAAACAGGACGGAAGTGGTACGGTCCTCAAGCTTAAGGAGTCGGGAGAGCTGCTCGGCTCCGATCACAAGGGCATATAACGGCGCATCCCCCTGCTCCATCTCCTGTATACCGGACAATATACCCCTCGCTGTCTCAAGCGCATAAATAAAGCCGCTGCAGGCAGCATTGAGATCCAGTGCCGCAGTATCCTCACGCAGCTTTAATGCTTCCGAAACAAAGCACGCTGTACTCGGCGTGGAAAAATCCGGAGACATCGTGGCTACAAGCACCGCGCGGATCCCTGTAACGGGAATGCCTGCGTCAGCCACTGCTTTCCGCGCAGCCTCGACAGCCATGGTGACCGTACTTTGCCTGGCAGTGCAGAACTCCCGTGCATGGATCCCCGTGCGCGGATAAATCCATGCATCACTGGTATCGATGCTTTGGGCAAGTTCATCGTTTGTAATCGTATGATGTGGAACACAGGAACCCGTTCCTATAATTTCAATTGCTCTCATATCCTTCTGTATTTCTCCATCCGGTCTTTCCGAAGCTCCTCCGGAGAGAGCTTCCGGAGCTCTGTAAGACAGTCGCTTAACGCCTTATCAAGATTCCGGTAAAGCGCCCCCGGATCTTTATGAGCTCCGCCCGCAGGCTCAGAAACCACTACATCGGCGACACCCGCATGAAAAAGATCCTGTGCTGTCAGCTTCATCACTTCCGCTGCCTCCTCATGACGGGACGGATCCTTCCAGAGGATCGATGCAAAGCCCTCCGGACTCAGCACGGAATATACTGCATTCTCCAGCATGAGGATCCGATTGGCGACACCAATTGCGAGCGCGCCGCCGGAATTTCCTTCTCCGGTGACGACGGAAATCACCGGCACCGTATACTTGCTCATTGCCGCAAGATTTCTCGCAATCGCTTCTCCCTGTCCATGCTCCTCGGCTTCCTTACCGGGATATGCTCCGGGAGTATCAATAAACGTAATAATCGGACGGTCAAATTTCTCTGCCTCCTCCATCATACGCAGAGCCTTGCGATATCCCTCGGGTCGCGGCATACCAAAGTTAAAGCGCACATTCTCCTCTGTAGTCCTGCCCTTACGGTGTCCGAGCACTGTCACCGGCACACCCCTGAAGCGGGCAATCCCACCGTAAATGCTGAGATCATCCTCATACAGATGATCTCCCTTCTGCTCAAAAAAGTCTGTAAACAGGTGCTCAATAAAATCCGTAATATGCGGACGCTCGGGATTACGCGCAATCCGCACCCGCTCTGCCGCCGTACATGTCCGGGTCTCCTTACCTTGATTTTCCACCATGCTAAGCCTCCTTACGCCATTTCTCTGCGGCTGGAATCAACATGCAGCTGCAGCAAGTCGATCAGTACGGCTCTCATATCCTTCCGCTCGACAATCCGGTCTACAAAGCCCTGCTGCTCCAGATACTCGCTTCTCTGGAAGCCCTTGGGCAGCTTCTCACCGATGGTCTGCTCGATCACTCTGGGTCCGGCAAACCCAATCAGCGCGCCCGGCTCTGCCAGCGTAATGTCTCCAAGTGAAGCAAAGCTCGCGGTGACGCCTCCGGTGGTCGGATGCGTAAGATAGCTTATAAATAAACCGCCATGCTCCGAGAACTGCTGCACAGCAGCACTGGTCTTTGCCATCTGCATGAGACTGAAGATTCCCTCCTGCATCCTCGCACCTCCACTCGCAGAAAAAATGATCAGCGGCAGGCGGTTGGCCTCGGCATATTCCACAGCTTCTGTGATTTTTTCACCTACCGCCCGGGACATGGAACCCATAAAGAATCGGCTATCCTGCACTGAAACAACGGTCTTAATGCCTCCGATGCTTCCAACACCCGATACCACCGACTCTCTGAGTCCGGTCTTTTTTTCCTGATCCCGGATCTTATCCTGATATCCCGGAAATTTCAGCGGGTCGGATGCTTTAATTTCGCGATCCAGTTCCCGGAAGCTTCCCTTGTCAAAAACAAGAGACAGCCGCTCATACGCCGTCAGGGGACTGTAATGACCACACATCGGACACACATTCATGTTATTTTTCCAGCGGATTTTCAACGCCCTTCTGCCGCAGGCACGGCAGCTGATAAAGCCGGAAGGGATTTTAAATACCGGTAATTCCATTGAGAAGCCTCCTTTGATCTTAATACCAGGATCTCACTGTTACAAAATACCCGGACCATAGACTTAGGCATTGAGGTATTTGAGGATATCCTCCACCGTCTGAAGCTTTCCGATTTCTCCATCCGGAATCGTCTTACCGACGGCATCCTCAAGAGCCATGTGCAGCTCTACGAGAGATAGAGAATCAATCTCCAGGTCATCCACCAGACTTGCTTCCGGAGTTACCTTGTCCTCATCGCAGGCAAGCGTGTCAACAATAATCTTTTTAAGCTCATCAAATTTCATATCATACCTCTTTCATTATTTTAGTTAAATAATTTTATGTAAAATTACAAAATCAAATATTAGCAGAATTTCCACCTAAGTCAACAGAAAGATTGACGGTTTTCCATGCTGTAAAGCATAAATAAATATACAAAAAGCCATAAAACGTCTAATTTTTGACGTTTTATGGCTTTTTGTCAGTCAGTAATAATTTCCACCTTGCTGCCGCCGCTGCGCTCTTTGCTAACGACAATCTGTCGCCCGATCTTGTCCTTTAGCTCTGCTACATGAGAGATGATACCTACCAGACGGTTACCCTCACTCAAACTCTCCAGCGCCCGGATTGCCTGTCCCAGTGATTCCTCATCCAGCGAACCGAAGCCCTCATCCACAAACATGGTATCCAGCCGGATCCCGCCCGCCGAGGACTGAATCTCATCCGAGAGCCCCAGTGCCAGTGACAAAGATGCCTTAAAGGACTCTCCTCCGGAGAGACTGCGTACCGAGCGTTCCGTACCGTTGTAATGATCAATGACATCGAGGTCCAGTCCGCTCTGTGAACGAAGATTCTCCGCGGTCTCCCGCCGCTTAAGCTCATACTGTCCATCGGACATAACCATGAGCCGGGTATTGGCTCTTGCAAGGATCCGGTCAAAATAGCTTGTCTGGATCCATGTCTCCAGCATCACACGCTCCTTGCCAGTGATGGTTCCGTTTGCTGTATTGGAGAGTGCCCTGACCCAGCCCCATTGCTGCCTTAGCGCTTTTAGTTCACCGGAGCGCTCGCGGATATGGGTAAGAGCGGAAGCATTCGCAGAAATCCTGGCATGGAGCTTCTGCGCCTCAGCTCTCTTTTGATCCCGTTCCGCGCTCAGCGCACGCTCAGCTGCCATCTCTTTG
The DNA here is from genome assembly GCA_002449915.1 of Oribacterium sp. UBA6992. Lineage (GTDB taxonomy): Bacteria > Bacillota > Clostridia > Lachnospirales > Lachnospiraceae > Oribacterium. Next base: position 11,538 of record DJXY01000110.1, on the reverse strand, counting down.
TCATAGTCAAGCGGGGTCTGCTGCGCAAGCTCCTTTTCCAGCTGCTCCTTCTGTCCTGTAAGACGCGTGAGCTCCTGCTGCGCTTCCATAAGCTTCTCTTCCGCTGTCTTGAGACTCTGGTCCATGCGTGTTTTAAGTTCCTCAAGTCGCTGTTTCTCATGTAGAGCATCGGCTTTACCAGCATATTTCAGCTTCTTTTGCAGTGCGACGACCGCCTGATCACTCTCTTCTCCCCGGATGGTAAGCTCCTGGACTTGAAGCTTCCGCTTCTCGATCTCCTGATCCCGTGCCAGAAGCTCCGCCTCTTTTTTAGGAATCTCCTGTTCCAGCGCACTTTTCCGTATTGCCTGTTTCTCTGCCTTTTCGATTTCCAGCTTAAGCTTCCCGCTCTCCTGGTAGAGCATATTTCCAAGTGTGCGTGTCCGCTCCCGGATTTCTTCCGGAGCGAGCTCCCCCAGCAGCTCCCCGGCTATGGTGCGGATGTTTGCTTCCTCTGTCTCATACTCGCCCATCCGTCCATGCGTCAGAGCGCTTAAATCGGATGCGGTTTTACTTAGCTTTTCCGAGGTTTTCCGCGCCTGCTCCAGCGCCGCTTCGGTAGGTGCCTTGGCGGATTTCCCTGCCGGAGCAGGATGATGCAATGATCCGCATACGGGGCATGGCTGCCCCTCCTCCAGCTGCTCTGCCAGAATCCCTGCCTGCTCATCCAGAAATGCACGGTTTAAGCTTACATAGGTTTGTGCCGCTTCTTCTGCCTCTCCTGCCGCTTTAAGATACTGCTTTCTCACTTCCTCCAGCTGCTTTTTCTGCTCCTCATGTGCCTTTATTTTCTTCCAGAGTGCGCTTAAATCCTGCATCCGGCGGTCAATCTCCGTCTTTTTTGCAGTGAGTCTCTCCTTAACTGCCGCAGCATCTCCCAACGCGCTAAGCTCTGTTTTTTTATCCTGAAGCAGCTGCCGTTCCCTTGTACTTTCCTCCTGATCCTTTAAAAGTGCTCCGGCAAGTGTCTGCGCTTTTCCTTTCAACTCCTTCTGCACCCGAAGTGTATCCTCAAGGTTATCATACTCCGGAAGCTCCTGCTCAATCAGGGCAATGCCCCGGCTTACTTCCTCCCGCTCCGGCTGCCTCTGGTCCTCCTGCTCCTTGATCTGTCTCCGCCTGTCAAGCTCCGGAGACGCCTTGGTCAGTGCTTTAAGTGTATCCTCCAGCATCCTTCGTGTCTTATGATAAAACTCCGCCTGCTGGAGTCTTGTGGCATTGTCCTTAAGCTTTACGTCCAGTGTCCTGATCTCACCTGCTACCGCATCCTGTCTCTCCTGGTCCTCCCGGAGGAGCTCTGTCAGAAGCTCTGCAATATCTGCTTCTGTCTCCGGCGCTTCCGGTGCATCCTGGATCCGCTTAAGCTTCTCGTAAAATGCGCTCTCCGGATCTGCCACCGCACCATAGATATACTGCTGAAGGCTCTGCTCCGCACGCTCGCAGGCATCCTGCAATGCCCCGGATTTCTGTTTCAGCCGGTCTGCGAGGATCTGGTAGTTTTCTGTCCGGAACAGCTTCCGGAAAATCTCCGACCGCTCCCTGGTATCCGCCAGCAGGAGTCTTAAAAAATCCCCTTGCGCAATCATGGCGATCTGCGAGAACTGATTCCGGTCCACACCCAGAATCTCCCGGATTTTCCGATCCACATCCTTCTGTCGGGTAATCACCGTGCCGTCCGGCAGTGTCAGCTCGGCATCCGCCTTCTGCTTCGTCATACCGCTTCCGCGCTTCGCCGGTCTTTCATACTCCGGGTTACGCCGCACCTGGTACAGCTTGCCACTATACATAAAGTCCAGGGTCACCTCCGTCGGTACCTCCGGTTCCGCGTATTTGGACCGGAGCATAGATACCTCCCGGTTCTGACCGCTCGGCTCACCAAATAATGCAAATGTAATCGCATCAAAAATTGTCGTCTTGCCGGCACCGGTATCGCCCGTGATAAGATATAGTCCTCTGCTTCCGAGCGCGTCCATCGGGATCTCCGTTCTTGCGGCATACGGTCCAAATGCAGACAATACAAGCTTTACCGGTCTCATGACTCATTCTCCCAGATGCTCTCGATCATTTCCTTCATAAAATTCCTCTGCTCCTCCGACATCTCCTGATTGTTCTGCCTTTTATAAAATTCCTGAAACAGCTCCAGCGGTGAGCGGTGCTCCGCCCTATCCTTAAGCTCCAGACTCTGATGCATCCTTGTCCTCTGATTATCATAATCAAGCTTCATGAGATTAGGATAAATCGTCCTTAGCTTCCCGATGGCATCCGGTATGTCCGTCTCATCCGTAAGTGTGATATGCAGATAGTCCTGAACCTGATTACCGGCATAATTCTGCCGGGCGGTAAGCTCCGCATAGCTTCCGCGGATCTCCCGCATTTCATGCACTGGCACCAGCTCCCTCGTCCGTATCCTGACCGTACCCTTGGCTAAAAGCTCCACGATGCTGACGGACTTCTGCTGCTTTACCTCAGAGAATGAGTATTTCAGGGGTGTACCCGAATAGCGTACGCTCTCACGTCCGATCGTCTGTGGTCCGTGAATGTGCCCGAGCGCCACATAGTCAAAAGCCTGGAAAACAGAAGCATCCACGTTATCAAGCCCACCTACTGATATTTCCTCCGACTCCGAGCGCACCGCCCCCGTGACAAACTGATGCGTAACGATCACATTTCTGTCAGATGCATTCACATCCATATGCCGGATGGCTGTACGCACGGCGTCGGTATAGGATACAATCTCCTCCGCCTCCTCCGGAAAGGCTGCTCTGACATTTCCGGGCTTGATGAAGGGCAGCAGAAAGACCCGGACATCACCATATCTGTCCTGCATGCAAAATGGCTGCACGGTTCCGTTATATACCGGAGACAGATGGATTCCGGTCCGGTCCATAAGCCGCGATCCAAATGCAATCCGCTCTGCAGAGTCGTGATTTCCGCTGATGATAAAGACCTGAAGTGCGCTGCCGTCTGTACGCTTGCGCTTTGACATCTGATAGAGAAACTCATCAAACAGCTGCACCGCCTCCTGTGGCGGAACCGGCTTATCATAAATATCCCCCGCAATCAGAATCCCATCCGGTTTCTCCTCATCCGTAATGCTAAGAATCTGCCGGAGAATCTCCTTCTGATCCTCCAGCATGGAAATTTCATTCACCCGCTTGCCCAGATGCAGGTCCGCAAGATGCAGAAATTTCATCCCTGCTCCTCCTGATTTAAAAATATATAAAAGTATAAGCTTGCGTAAAACAAAAGCCTGTAAAGCCGCAAGAGTAAAAGCACATAAATACGCAAAAATACCGGCGCAGATAAATCTGCCGCCGGTACTATCGTAATACAGCTTTATAAAAATGTCTCTTATTTATTAACGGATGCGCGTAAAAAGCTGATGGTCCGCTCGCTCTTTGGATGCTCAAAAAGCTCCTCCGGAGCTCCCTGCTCCTCAATCCGGCCCTGATCCATAAAGACAACCCGGTCTGCAACCTCTCTTGCAAAGCCCATCTCATGGGTCACGATGATCATAGTAAGACCCTCATTGGCAAGGTCCTTCATAACATTTAAAACCTCTCCAACCATCTCGGGATCCAGCGCGGAAGTAGGCTCGTCAAAAAGCATCAGCTTCGGCTGCATGCAGAGTGCTCTTGCGATCGCGACTCTCTGTTTCTGTCCGCCGGAAATCGTCCGCACACTAGCACCGGCAAATTGCCGCATGCCTACCTTATCAAGGTAATGCAGTGCGTTTTTCTCCGCTTCCTCCTTGGAAATCTTCCGTACCTTACGCTGCGGATACACGCAGTTCTCAAGCACATTCATATTGTTAAAGAGATTGAACTGCTGGAAGCACATGCCCACCTTGGCGCGGTACGCATTCACATTACGGGTATGGAGGATGTCCTCACCAAAAACCGTGATCACACCCTTATCCGGCTTTTCCAGGAGGTTAATGCAGCGAAGCAGGGTGGACTTACCGGAACCGGAACGACCGATGAGGCAGACAACCTCTCCCTCATTTACCGAGAAATCCACGCCCTTCAGCACCTCGAGCGCACCGAAGCTTTTATGGATATCCTTGATTTCAACAACTGGTTCTGCCATAGCTTACTCCTTTTCTGCCACTTTGCTGTATCCGATGCTCTTGGGATCCGTATCGCTCATCGGAAGCTTCAGGGTCCGTTTCTCGGACTGATTCATCCTTTTTTCAATAAAATTCAGAATCAGGCTGGCGATCGAGGTCAGAATCAGATAGATCACAGCCTCCAGGAAATAGGTCTCCGTAAAATGGAAGGTGGATCCTGCGATACTTTTGGCCTGGAACATAAGCTCTGTGATAGAGATAATCATCAACACCGAGGAATCCTTGATGTTAACAATCAGCTCGTTACCGATGGCAGGGAAAGCATTTTTAATCGCCTGCGGCAGCACTACACCAAGCATCGTCTGGGCATTGGACATTCCGAGGGAACGTGCCGCCTCGGTCTGTCCGGGATCCACTGCCTGGATACCGGAACGGATAATCTCCGCCATGTAGGCGCCGGTATTCACACTGATAACTACGATCGCCGCTGTGAGCGTATCCCAGTGAATGACATTGAGCAGTGCATAATAGATAAACACCGCCTGCACCATCATCGGAGTTCCACGGAAAATCGTGATATAGATATTGGCGATCAGGTTAAAGAGCTTCTTTACAAAAACAGCCGCAGGACTCGCAGTATAATCCAGCTGGACGGCACGGAAGCCGCCCACCAGAAGTCCGAGTACAAGTCCAAATGCAGTACCGGTCAATGCCACAATCAGTGTGGTTCTGACACCCAGCATCAGGCTGGAGCCATATTTATTAATGATATCAATACAGTTGTTTATAAACATTATTCATTTGCAGGCTGACGATTGACAGCTGCCTCCATTATCTCATCTCTCTCATCCTTGGAGATACCTTCGAGTGCCTTTTCCAGCTGGGACTTAAGCTCGCTGTCATCCTTTCTCACAGCAATGGAAACGGTGGTGTCTGCCTCAAAGCCCTTGCCCTCAGCAAAACGTACGATTGCAAGATCACTGTTGGCTGCAACGACGCCCTTGGCAACCGGAAGCTCGGAAACAACACCATCAACCGCGCCTGCCTGCAGTGCCTGGATCGCTGCCGGGAATGTCTCTGCCGCCGGCTGATGCTTTACTCCGTTGATCTGATCGATAACCTCATCATAGATGGTATTCATCTGCCCCTGCACGGTTGCACCTGAGAAATCCTGGATCGAGGAAGCATTGGCATACTTGCCGTCTGCCTTCACAATCATGACCTCCTCTGACTCATAGTACGGAGAAGTGAAGTTAACCTCTTTTTCACGGTCCGGAGTATCTGTCATACCGGCAATGATTGCATCAATCTGGTTGTTCTGGAGAGACAGAATCAGGTTGTCCCAGTCAAGCTTTACAATCTGCACATCCTTACCGATGGCATCGGCAAGCTTGGTTGCCATAACAACGTCGTATCCATCTGCATAGTCTACACCGGTGATCGGCTTGGTAAATTCATTGGTCGTTGTTGTGGTCCAGTTAAACGGAGCATAGTTACACTCCATGCCGACTCTCAGCACACCACCCTCTGACGCAGCGCTTTCCTGTCCGGCTGCTGCGGAGCTTGCCGCTTCACTGCCTGCAGCTGAAGTCTCTGTTTTTGCTGCTGCGCTGGACGCTGCCTGTGTCGCTGCGTCTGGTGTGGATGAACCTGCTCCGCAGGCTGCAAGAAGCATTGCTGCTGCGGATACAACAGCTGCAGAAATCATAAGATTCTTTTTCATAATTTTTTCCTCCTGTAAGAGCTGCAGGAATCCCTGGAGAACCCTGCAAAACAAAAAACCGTATGTGCTATCACATACGGTTGAACTCTCCCATAAGCAATAGCGCCACTTCAACGGGTGAAGGAGTGATACAGATGTTGTCTGCATCCCCACGGTCAAGCTGCCCTGCCGGACGGCTCCGTTCGGCGGTGATTACCTTTCCCTCACTTCATCGCCTGCCGGCTCCGTGGGGTACTCATTTGCACCGCTACCTCTACATACTACTTAATTATTACCTGGTAACTATAAGACGCATTTGAAACCCTGTCAAGGCAAAATCTGACGGATTACAGCGGTATCCCGGGATAAATTTTGCACGTTTCATGCATCTCTCCGGGAGCTGTGGTATAATGGCACTTAACCTGTTGATTTTACGCACCGGAGGTGTTTTTATGACGCATGATCAAAACAGCCCCGATCCCAACCGGGAGCATACCAGCATTTCCAATGAGGATGCACATATTTTAATGAAGGAAATCCGCAGACTGCATCAAAAAAGTGATCTGCTTCTTATTTTGAATGTTTCTCTGCTGATGCTCCTGATCGGAGGCTTCCTGTATATCCGGCACGTGCTTAACGGATATGCCGCACGCATCGACAGTGCCTTTGACACGATAAAGGAAATTGATGCCATGGTAGAAAGCCTCAAGGTACTTTATGCTGCCAATGAGGATAAAATCAACAATGCACTCAGCACACTGGACAAGCTCCAGGAGACCATTGAGACACTCTCGGGTCTTCTGAATGCTCTTCCATTTATCGGCGGGTAATGTCATTGTTTTCCGGAAAAGCGGATTCCCGGGCATTTGCCCTGCGTGAGATCCGAAATCCGGGCAGAAAAGCGTGCGCAGGTCAAGCTGTTACGGCTTGCACTTCATATGAAGAAGCAGAAAATGATGACTCACAGAAAAACAATCAGAGGAACAAACGAAATGGAAATTTATTTTATACGACATGGTGAAACCGAGTGGAACCGGAAGCATCAGCTTCAGGGAAGGTCTGATATCCCTCTTAATGATACAGGTCTGGCAGAGGCGAGAAAGCTTGCCAGGTATTTCCGGGATACAGAATTTGACAAGGTCTATACCAGTCCGCTTGCGCGCGCCCGCAAAACCGCAGAGATTATCATGAAGGACCGGGAACCAAAGCCTGTGGAAGTATCCGAGCTTCGGGAAATGTCCTTTGGTGTCGGTGAGGGCATGAATCTGTCGGGCGATCCGATCAGTCCGGAGCTCCGCAATCTTAAGGACTTTTTCAATGCTCCCGAGAAATATCAGCCGCCCAAGGGCGGCGAGTCCGTTGAGGAAGTCACCGCCCGCTGCAAGGCTTTTATTGATAACTATCTGATCCCTGACGAGCCTACATGCAAGCGGGTCCTTGCGGTTGCACACGGCGGAATCATTCGCGGTATGGAAAGTGTCGTTCTGGGTCTCCCCAAGGCAGAATTCTGGACAAGTCCGATTATTCCGAACTGCGGAGCGGTGGTACTGTCTCTAAAGGATGGACATCTCAGCATTACCAAAACGATCGACATCATAGGGGAGGAGGAAAAAAGCTTTGGCCGCTTCTGATTCCGCACAGCGTCTTACGGAAGCCAGGCAGAAGGGGATCCTTTACATCGTGATTTCCGCGCTCGGCTTTGCCCTGATGTCTTTTTTTGTCAAGGCATCCGGAGATATCCCGGTTATGGAAAAAGCGGTGTTTCGTAACCTCGTGGCTTCCTTTGCCGCCTTCCTCCTCCTGAAGCGTTCCGGGCATCCCTTCCGCATCGGAAAGGGGAATTATCTCACCATGCTGCTCCGCTGCAGCTTCGGAACCGCCGGACTGATTGCCAATTTCTGGGCAATCTCCCATTTAAAAATCGGAGACGCCAATATTCTCAGCAAGATGGCCCCGTTTTTTTCCATCATGATGTCCATCGTGGTGCTGGGAGAGAAACCGAATGGTATTGAACTCCTGAGTGTGTTCCTCGCACTGATCGGCGCCGCCTTTGTAGTAAAGCCCGGATCCGGTGTCGCCTCTGCACCCGCGCTGGTCGCGTTGTTTGGCGGTCTATGCGCCGGCAGTGCCTACACCTTTGTGCGGAAGCTCGGCACGCATGGCATACAAGGTCCTGTGATCGTACTGTGCTTCTCGGTGTTTTCCACCCTGGTCTGCCTGCCGTTCACAATCTTAAGCTTTGTACCGATCTCCATCGGTCAGCTCTTATGCCTCATTGCCGCCGGATGTGCCGCAGCCTTAGCACAGATCGCAGTAACTGCAGCCTACACCTATGCACCCGCCAAGGATATTTCCGTATTTGACTATACCCAGGTGCTCTTTGCTTCCATGCTGGGATTTGTTTTTTTCCATGAGATTCCGGATATCTACAGCATCATAGGGTATATCATTATCATCGGCACCGCCATCGGCAAATGGTATTATGCTCTTAACAAGGCATGACGCAGATATCGGAAATCTACCGAAGCGTTAATCTGGATCATCTGGTGCCGCCGTACATACCAACACAAAAAATAATCGCAAAAAAGCGTGAGGAAATCCTCACGCTTTTTTATGTAATCCGGCAGGAAGCGGCGCTGCAGCCGCAAGATCATGCTGATCCTCTACTGTGCCGTATTTTGCTTTAAGCTCATCTCTCAATGCAAGGTAATGCTGCTGTATCCCCTGCTTTTCGGTCTCTTTTTCAAAATCCTCAACCTTACGATTGATTTCCGATACAACCTCGGCAGGCAGGCTTCTCTCCGCAAAGGGATAAACCACCGTATTTTCCTTTTTGATGTGTCTTGTCAGGAGTGTGGCATAGCCTTCCGCCGCCTCCAGAATGTCCAGGACATATACTGTTTTGTCCGGATGCGCATCATAAAGATCAAGCGCTGCCTCAAGATCCAGGATATGTCCCCGGCAGAGATCATGCTCCACAAGCATACCATGCCGAATCAGATTCTGACCCATAGCGCCAAGCCGGGCTTCCATCTCATTAAACAGAAACTTCTCCTCCTTGCCGTGATGCTGATGATCAGAATAATTCCGCGCAAATTCAATCACCTTGCGGAAATCTCCCGTATCTACCTCCTTTGTTTCAAGGACATGGCAGCACATAGCTCTTACCACATCAAGAAACGAAAGGATATTGTCGTGCTCCGACTGCATAACCTCTGTACAGTACATACCGCCCTCCAAAATCTAAACTGGTGAAACCTAAACTTATGCCAGGTTCAGCTGCTCGTTGAGATAATTTGCCACTTCCTGTCCGTCCAATCCATGTACCATACTTGCATTTTCCAGAGACTCGGAAAGTGCTGCAGGACAGCTAACACAGCCCATACCAACATTCATCAGTGCCATGGATGCTCCTGCATAGTTTCTCACAATATCACCCATAATCATATCCTTTGTAATCTTTTCCATAGAAATATCCTCCTTCTGCCTCTTTCAGGCCTTTGCAATCTCAAATTCTCCGTCGCCAAGCTTCTTTAATGCATAACCGGAATGCTCCAGCATGCCATCAATCACCCGGCTTCTTAAATAGTAATAATTGTCTCCATCTCCGCCATACTCCTTCCAGTACGGACTGTGCAGATCTTCTGTCTGCAGAAATGTGACATGATCCTCAGCGTTGTCTGTGACCTGTACCGCGCGGTCACATGGCATACCATCCAGCAGCAGGTCATTGATTGCACGGAATGCGTCCTGTGCGGTACCGCCGGCATTCACCGGATGCTTCCTGCCAAACTGATATGCTGTACCCGCAAGCACTTCCAGACGTGTCGGATCCTCCTTAAGGAGTCCGGTTACAAGATGCGCATAGCGGCGCTCCGGAGCATCGATCTGACTGGAAAGCCAGCCGTGAATATTGCTTAAGTCGATGATCTCCTCCAGCGGACGAGTCTCACTGGAAGCATAGGATGTAAGCTCCGCTCCATCCACCTCGCTTCCCCAATTCGACTCCCGGGTTGTATGAAGGATATCCCGTATAAGCTCCTCCTGAAGCTGGATCTTACGGTACATCCAGTGATGAATTGGTCCAAGTACTGCGCTCATTGCATCCCTCCTGCTTTTATTTCTGTATGAATGTCTGTTTGATCATCGCCTTTCCTGATGTCTCTCTACCACAGCCTCCTGACGATGATCCATTTGATCTCTCAAGCTTACGCCATCGGAAGTTCATCCTTATCTGATGGACAGTGCCTATCATACAGAAACGCAGAAAAAAAGTCCGTAACCTAAGTTACGGACTCAAAAAATTTTATGATTTATTTACTGATCCGGTCCAAGATCCACCATGCTCATGCTTCCATCCCGGTGCATGGAGAACTTGTCCATCGGATACTTCTTTAAATTCTGAAGTACCTTACGGTCGTCTGCCTGATCCAGCAGCTCCTGACGAGCCTTACGGATCTCCATCTCCGTCTTATGCTTGGACGGTCCACCGACGCAGCCGCCATCGCAGACCATACCCTCGACAAACTCCTCCGGAAGTTTACCCATCTTGAGCAGCGTTAACGCCGTGAAGCATTCCTTACCGCCGGAGCACTTTCTCAGCTTGATGCCCGTGGTATCCTCGCCACGCTCTCTCATGCACTCCATAACAGCATTGGCAACACCGCCGGATGACGCAAAGCTCTTGCCCCAGATGGAAGCCTCCTGATACTCATCCAATACCGGCTCCAGCTCCACATCCTTGGAACGAAGCATTGCCTGCATCTCACCGAAGCTTAATACATAATCCGCATTGCCCTCGATGTTCATCTCCTTGGACTCGGACTTTTTGGCCATGCACGGTCCGATAAATACCGTTACGCAGCCAGGGTGCGTCGCCTTAAGATATCTGGAAACCGCGCACATCGGAGACACAGTCTCGGACATATTATTATGGAACTGCTCCGGGAAATGACGCATCATCATATTGATAAATGCAGGACAGCAGGAGGTGGTAACCTTCTTACCTTCCTTCCTTGCCTCCGACCACTCTGCGGACTCCCATGCGGCAGTCATATCTCCGCCGAGACCAACCTCGACCATATCGGCAAATCCAAGCTTCTTTAAAGCAACTTTAACAGAAGCCATGGTAATATCCTTACCAAACTGACCCTCGATGGCAGGAGCGCACATCGCGATAACCTCCTTACCCTCCTGGATCGCCTTGATCACATCAATCACATAAACCTTGGAAGCGATCGCACCAAACGGGCAGCTGTGAATGCACTGACCGCAGCGTATGCACTTCTCCTCATCGATCTGACAGATGCCGTTTTCATCATAGTTGATGGCATTGACCGGACATGGCTTACGGCAAGGGCGAATCAGATGGGCAATGGCTCCGTACGGACAGGCACTGGCGCACATGCCACACTCCTTGCACTTGTTGGGATCAATGTGTGCTCTGGTTTCTGTCATGCTGATCGCGCCGAAACGGCAGCTGTTCTGGCATGCCTTGCCAAGGCAGAGACGGCAGTTATCTGTTACCGTATAGGTCGAGAGCGGACATTCCTCGCATGCCGGCTCAATCACCTGGATTACATTTTTATGCGGCTTTCTTGGATTGGCATCCAGTCCCATGGACAGATGGATCCTCCATTTCAGGATTTCTCTCTCTTTATAAACACAGCATCTCCATGTTGAGTGAGGCCCCGGTGAAATAGCCATGATAGTCTCATTCTCTGCTTCC
>DJXY01000219.1 GCA_002449915.1 Oribacterium sp. UBA6992 | reverse complement strand
GAAGGGTATCATCGATGGAATCAAGGGCAATATTACCACGGAGTTTTCCAAAAAGGCATATGGCGGCGGTTCCGGTGCGGTGATCTACTCCAAGGGTACGCAGGAAAAAATTTCGGCGGTTATCCCGGTGCCATCCTCCGCTTCTGAAACTACGACTGCGGCGGTGAATGCTTCCGGACCGGCTGGTACGGGCAGCGCTGCGGGAACCTCAAGCGGAAGCATTCAGACACAGGAAAGTCCGGCAGCAGCGATCAGCTCCAATGGTCCTGTCAATGGATGGGTCAAGACCAATGACCAGTGGTTCTACTATGAAAACGGCAAACAGGCAACCGGTTGGCGGCTTGTGGATGGAAACTGGTATTACATGGAGCAGAACGGTGTCATGGCGAGCGGCTGGCGGCAGATAAACGGTGTCTGGTACTGGCTTGCATCTGATGGCGCAATGCGGACCGGCTGGAGATATATCAATAATGTCTGGTATTACATGGATGAGAGCGGTGCAATGCTTGCCAATACCACGGCGACCATCAATGGAGTGAGCTACAGCTTTGATGCAAGCGGTGCCTGGATCCAGTAAACATAAAGCTTTTCCGGAGACGCATCCGGACTACATTTATCAACAAGTCATAATAGAAAGAGAGGAATCGTATGAAACGTAGCATCAGAAACTTCCTGGTGACTGCAGTGGGCATGATCCTGCTGTCCGCTTTTCCGGTCATGGCTTCAGAGGTACGGAATGTAAAGGTGGATATCGGACCGGCAAGTGACCGGGAGTGGCAGGCAGGCGAGATCTGGGCAGGCGAGGAGCCGGAGCTCTCGTCCGATGGATATTATCTTTATGATTATTCCACCACAAGTCACACAACCCCTAAAAACTCTTACACCTATACGATGGACATCCGGACAGAGGATGGATACAATTTCAGCTCCGGCTGCTCTGTATCTGTGCGCGGAGCATATGAGGTTACCATCACTTCAAGATCCTCGGACCGGATCCGCATCAAGGCAAAGACCTATCCTTACTATACGCTTGCCAATGCCCGCAATATCCATGTGGATGGCAAGTATGCCAAATGGGATGAAATAAAGTATGCCGGATCCTATGATGTCATGATCTACTATGAAGATAAGGACGGGGACGATCACAGCGTTAAAAAAACAACATCCAAGGCAAGTATAGATATTTCCAACTATAAGAACTCCAGCAGAACACTGGATCATATTTCTGTCCGCGGTAAAAAGTCCACCAGCGGCAAGGCGGCGGATTACATCGCAAACGGTAAGTATGTGCGGGAAAATGGTTCTCTGGACGATGACGCGGAGGACAATGAGGACTATACGTTTACCGTATCGACGGTGACGGCAAGTACATTAAACAGTGCATCTACCAGCAGCTCCGGCTCCAGCTCTAATGGCTCCTCCAGTCTTTCTGTCAATAACAATGGCGGACCGTCCAGTCCCGGCTCCGGCAATCGAAACGGCTGGGCAGGTTCCGGCAATGACTGGTACTATTACAGCAATGGTGCACTTGTACGCGGATGGGTTAATCCATCGGGCAGCGATTGGTATTATACCGGCAGTGATGGCAAAATGTTATCCGGCTGGCAGTATGTCAATGGCTTCTGGTATCTCATGAATCCAAATCATGATGGTACCTACGGTAAGATGCTTACAGGCTGGTGGCAGGTCAACGGGAAGTGGTATTATATGAATGCGCAGTCCGGTAATGGTATTCCATTCGGCGCTATGTATACTAACCGTACCACACCGGATGGAAATCATGTCAATGCAAGCGGCGAGTGGATGGGTTACTGACATTCGCCGTAAGACATCGTGCGGCGTAGGAGCATGCATAGCCGTGTGAATGGCACGAGATAGAAATAAATTGTAGATTCAGAGGAATTTTGTTTTCATGCATCAGATTACGAAACTGAAACAAGTGGCAGCGGTTTGTGCCGTTGTGGGTCTTATGACTCTGACGATTCCGGGGGATCCTGCCCGGGCGGAAACATCTTTTACCCGGGATGGGATCCCGACGACAACAGCAGTATCGATGGCAGGATCTTCAGCACAGGGCGGTACCACTGGCTCTATAGGCAATACAGCCGCACAGGTTACAGCAGCAAATTCTGGAACGGGTGTGCAGGCTGCGACAGCATCGGGAAATACGCAGTCAGCAGGCAGTGGCACACAGACGGTTGCTGCTGCGACAATGGCGGCTTCTGCCGGGGCAGGAACCAAGACTAAAAGTACGATCAGCTCCAGCTATTATGTTGTCGGTCAGGGCAAAAACGTAAAGCAGAACGTAGACAGCAGTATCGGACTCGGTGGGGCGACCATCACAATGCTGAAGGGCACCGAGACCGGGCAGCAGCTTGCCATTGTGATACAGACCTCGGATGGGCATCTCATTGTGGTAGATGGCGGCATTAAGACCAATGCTCCTTATCTTGGCAATTTCATCAAATCGCATGGCGGTAAGGTGGATGCATGGCTACTGACACATCCTCATGTGGACCATGCCGGCGCCCTTGCCGTGATTCTGGAGCATCAGATGAATCCCTCTGTATATCAGAGCTATGCGGATTTTCAGATTGATAATCTCTATTACAGCTTTGCGCCAATGGATTTTTATCAGGCGCATGAGGACGGATATCGTATTCCGTTTATCCAGGAAATTACGGCAGACCTTGCGCAGTATACCTCTACGCAGGTGAAGGCGGTGCATGCCGACTCTCCGGCGGGTACGAGCTTTAATGTCGGGAATGTTAACATTCGCATTTTGAATCAGGCAATGCAGATCGATACGGATTCCGGAAACAATTCTTCTGTTACCTATATGATTACCATTAATGGTAAGAAATTACTGATCCTTGGCGATCTGCCGTATGAGGCGTCGCAGGTGCTGCTTCAGAAGTATGGCAGCGAGCTTAAGGCAGATATTGTTCAGATGGCGCATCATGGACAGCATGGCGCATCACAGGCGTTTTACCAGACGGTCGCGCCGGAGTATGCGCTCTGGCCGACACATCAGGCGCTCTGGACGGCTGTGACGGACTCCTATGACCCCAATCAGTCAGTTTATACGATTGCGCTCACAAAATACTGGATGGATCAGATCGGCGTTAAGAAAAACTTTGTCATGGCGGATGGAGACTGGATCCTGAAATAAAGGAAATTAAGCCTTTTGCAGGCTGTGCGTCGGATAGACAAACGATTTTAATTCGAGTATACTTTGAGGGTGACCTGTGAAGTATACTCGATTTTTTAATACATATTTAAATACATAATTTTAATAAATTTTGGGAAATTCCGGAAAAACGGAAAATACCAGGTAAAGAGAGGATTTGGGTATGAAAAAAACTGCACTGGTAATCATGGCGGCGGGACTAGGATCTCGTTTTGGCGGCGGCATCAAGCAGCTTGCAAAGCTTGGACCAAGCGGTGAGATTATTATGGATTATTCCATTCACGATGCACTGGAAGCAGGTTTTGATAAGATTGTGTTTATTATCCGTAAGGATATTGAGGCGGATTTCCGCGAGATTATCGGCAACCGGATTGAGAAGCTTGCAAAGTGCGAGTATGCTTTTCAGGAGCTGGACAAGCTGCCGGAGGGGTATTCTGTACCGGAAGGGAGAAATAAACCCTGGGGCACTGCACATGCATTGATCCAGGTGCGGGATCTGATTGACTGTCCGTTTGCGGTTATCAATGCGGATGATTTTTACGGTAAAGAGGGTTTCCGTCTGATCCATGAGTATCTTGTCAATGAAATGGATGAGGATAAGCCGGTCTTTGATATGTGCATGGCAGGATATATTGTGGGCAACACGCTTTCGGATAACGGTTCGGTAAACCGTGGTGTCTGTGTCATGGGAGAGCATGGATATCTCCATGAGATTGATGAAACCTATGATATCATGCGGCAGCCGGATGGCAGACTGATGGGTAAGGACGCTAAGGACCAGCCTGTTGAGGTGGACGGCAATGCGATTGTTTCCATGAATATGTTTGGTCTGCCGGAGAAATTCCTGGATACACTTGTGGAAAACTTCCCTGCCTGGCTGGATCAGCATGGTAAAGAAATGAAGGCAGAGTACCTGCTTCCGCAGGAAATCAGCCGTCTGATGCTGGAGGGCAAGGCAACGGTTAAGGTTTTAAAGGATCATGACCGCTGGTTTGGCGTAACCTATCAGGAGGATAAAGAGGCAGTGCAGAAGTCTCTGAGAGAGCTGGTGGATCAGGGCGTTTACCCGGAGAAGCTTTTTGACTGACGGAGTAGCTGACGGAGCATATGGCAGATAAAAACAGAGAAATCTTAAAACAGAAGCTGAAGCAGCGGGTCGTGGATCCGAGAGATCTGGAGGAGGAGACCACCGGAGCTTATCAGGGAGAGGCGGCAACCATGTCCGGGAATCCACGGGGCAGAAAACGCTTCCTGATCATCCTTTTTGCAGCTCTGGTGCTTGCAATCCTAATAACCGGAGGCATTTTACTGACCCGCCGCCAGTTTGGAGGCTATGATGTTTCATGGACTACAGATTTTGCGGCTGCAAACGGCACGGTGGAATCTGACTATGAGAGCTATGAACCGTTTGGCAAGGGCATGATCAAGATAACAAGAGACGGTGCCAGCTACATTGATGCCAGTGGAAAAACCATCTGGAATCAGTCTTATGAAATGAATACGCCGTATGTATCGGTCAACGGAGATTACTGCGCGATTGCGGATCAGACACGGACAACGATATATATTCTGAGTACCAGCGGACTTACCGGTCAGGCAGAAACCAGTCTTCCGATTACCAAGGTTTCGGTTTCCAGCGAGGGTGTTGTCTATGCACTGCTTGAGGATTCCAATGCAAGCTATATCACGGTCTTTACCCGGGAGGGAGCGGCACTGGATATTACGATCAAATCTGTACTGAGCGGTGATGGATATCCGGTGGACATTTCGGTATCTCCGGATGGTACGGAGGTCATTGCGTCCTTTGCCTATCTCACCAATGGTACACTCAACAATAAGATTATTTTCTATAATCTTGGTGAGGTTGGACAGAATGCCAGTACCAACCGTGTGGTTGGAGGTTTTACCGATGATTTTGCGGGACATCTGACCGGTAGAGTACATTTTTCCGATAATTCCAGCGCACAGGCATTTTATGACGGAGGAATTGCATTCTTTTCCACCAAGGTGCTCACTTCGCCGGAGCTTATTAAAAATGAAGCGATCTCACAGACAATCCGCGCCAT
Organism: Oribacterium sp. UBA6992; assembly: GCA_002449915.1. Classification (GTDB taxonomy): domain Bacteria; phylum Bacillota; class Clostridia; order Lachnospirales; family Lachnospiraceae; genus Oribacterium. Next base: position 2,974 of record DJXY01000219.1, on the reverse strand, counting down.
TGCGTATGATCATGACTATGTCGGACTTGTTACGGACAATGTGGGGACGGACAGTCAGGAGCCGTATCGTCTCATGCTGTATAAGACCAACGGAACAAAGCTTTTTGACAAGCCGGTCAGCTTTAATTTTGAACGTTTTGATATCAGCAATGGTCATATTTTACTTTACAATGACACATCGCTTGAGGTTTATGATAATAATGGGAATCTGAAATATCAGGGAAATCTGGATACGACGATCACAAGAGCAAGAGTTATGAGCGGCGGCGTTTTAGGACTTCATCTCCTGGTGGGAAGCGAAGGCAAGATGGAGAGTGTACGCCTGAAGTGAGTTAAAATACGTCTGCCACGTATAGTGCATGTAACAGCAAGGGGGTTATATGATGAAACAGTATTGTGTGGGTATTGATGTCGGAGGAACTACCGTAAAATGCGGACTTTTTACTACGGATGGTTCTCTTAAGGATAAGTGGGAGGTTCCGACCCGCAAGGAGGAGGAAGGCCGCTTTATCCTGCCGGATGTTGCGGAGGCACTTAAAAAGAAGCTCGCGGAAACAAATCTCAGCATAGATGAGCTGGAGGGGATCGGCATTGGAGTTCCGGGACCTGTAGAGCCGGACGGCTATGTCCATACCTGCGTAAATCTCGGGTGGAAGGGACACTGGCCTGCAAAGGAGCTTTGCGAGCTTATGGATGGTAAGGTTCACTGCGCTGTAGGAAATGATGCCAATGTCGCTGCCCTGGGTGAGATGTGGCAGGGCGGCGGTAAGGGACATGATAATCTCCTGATGGTAACACTTGGAACCGGTGTCGGCGGTGGCTTGATCCTTGACGGACATGTTGTAGCCGGAGTGCACGGTGCCGGTGCGGAAATCGGTCACATCCATGTAAGAGATGGAGAGCAGGAGACCTGCAACTGCGGCGGTCATGGCTGCCTTGAGCAGGTTGCATCGGCAACCGGCATTGTCCGGGAAGCTATGCGGAATCTTAAGGCATCCTCGGAAGCATCCGCCATGCGGGAGTTTGGAGATCAGCTCAGTGCCAAGGATGTCTGCGATTGTGCCAAGGCAGGTGATGCACTGGCAGTAAAGACGATCCGTACCTCGATGCGGTATCTTGGGCTGGTGCTTGCAACCGTGTCAATGATTGCGGATCCTGAGCTTTATGTGATCGGCGGGGGAGTGTCCAGAGCCGGTCAGTATCTTATTGATCTTACAAAGCAGTATTATGAGGAGTATACTCCGCTTCTTAATAAAAAGGCAGAGATTGTACTGGCAACCCTCGGTAACGATGCAGGTATCTACGGCTCCGCACGACTCGTGCTTACCCGTTAAGACTTGAGGCAACCTAAGAGGCAGAAGAGATAAGGCAGGAAGAAAGCCTGGATCGAACAGCGCTTACTCTGCGTCATATCTTGCCGGAGGCAGGGTAAAGGTAAACTCTGTACCGACATTTTGTGTGGAAACGCAGTCAATATTTTCCCCGTGGGCATTGATGATGGATTTTACAATGGAGAGCCCGAGACCGGTGCCCTGCTTGTCCCTGCCCCGGGACAGATCGGTTTTATAGAAACGGTCCCAGATTTTACCGAGATCTTTTTTGGCAATTCCGATACCGCTGTCCTTTACTGTGATAAAAACCTTGGAGCCGCGGATTTCTGTACGGATCTGAATTTCCGTATCCGGATTGGAAAACTTTACGGCATTATCTACAAGATTGTAAAGCACCTGCTGGATCTTGGAGTAGTCGGCATAGACCATTTCTTTTTTATCGGAAAAGGTAAGCGCAAAGCTGAGCCCCTTTTTCTGACAGGTCATTTCAAAGCTTGCCAGGACATCCCGTATCATGCGGTTAATGTCAAAATTGGCGCGATTGAGGAAGCCCTTGCTGTCAATGGAGTCAAGTGAGAGCATGGAGTGTGTGAGCTTTGTAAGACGATCCGTTTCCGCAATCAGCCGGATCAGATATTTCTCCTGCAGCTCCGGGGGAATGGTACCATCCAGAAAGGCCTCAAGATATCCCTTGATGGAGGTCAGCGGCGAACGGAAGTCATGGCTTACATTGGCAATAAACTGCCGCTGGTAGTCATCTGCCTTGGCAATTTCATCTGACATAAAATTCAGAGTTTCTGCAAGATATCCCATTTCATCGTGGGAGCTTGTTTCGATTTTGTATTTATAATCACCGGCGGCGTATTTGGTTGCGCCCTCGGTGATTTTTTTTAGCGGACGATAGACAATAAAGTAAAATACCAGAAGGATCAGGAGAGAGAGCGCAAACAGGATCAGTCCCGTGATATAGACAATGTTAAGGATCTGGTACTGGGAGTTCAGGATATGTGCAATCGGCATATGGATAAGCACATATCCGCTTGTGGTATATCTTCTTGTGATCGGTGCCGACACCGTAAGTACCGGATCGGTAAACATGTCGTGATAGGTACCGGTCAGATAACGACGGTTCCCGGTCATAGTAGGATCAAAGTTCGGAATGACTTTATTTTTTTCTGCCTCCTGATTGGAATCGGAGATGATTTGCCCATTCCGGTCCACGAGCCAGATGTCGACATGGAGAAACTCGGAGACGGCTTTCATCTGCTCATTGATGATTTCCTCAGAGAGGGCAGCATTCTCATCATCCGAATATGTGGTGGAAATCAACGTGGCTTCGGAGTACAGGTTCTCTGCCTGCTCCCGGATCAGATAATTATAGGTGAGACGGGAGGAAAGAGTTGCAATTACGGTAAATGCCAATGCACCAAACAGGATATAGGTAAGCAGAAATTTAAGAAACAGAGATTTTTTCATAAAAGCCTCGTTTAGCCGACACGGAATTTATAGCCGATCCCCCAGACGGTCGCGATTTCCCACTCGCTGTTGCCGGGCAGCTTTTCCCTGAGACGTTTGACATGTACATCCACGGTTCTGGAATCTCCGGCAAATTCGTAGCCCCAGATATGATCCAGAAGCTGCTC
>DJXY01000170.1 GCA_002449915.1 Oribacterium sp. UBA6992 | reverse complement strand
TGCCGCGCAGAAGATCCTGGATGAGGATCACTATGGCCTTAAAAAGGTAAAGGAGCGTATTATCCAGCAGATTGCGGTGATGAATCTTAAGAAATCTCAGTCAGGTTCGATCCTGTTATTTGTCGGAGCTCCTGGTACCGGTAAGACCAGTATCGGCAAGAGCATCGCAAAGGCACTGGGGAGGGAGTATGTCCGTGTGAGCCTCGGCGGTGTACGAGACGAAGCTGACATTCGCGGACACAGGAGAACCTATATCGGCGCCATGCCCGGACGGATCATGGATGGCATCTCCAAGGCGGGGGTATCCAACCCGGTGATGGTACTGGATGAGGTGGATAAGCTTTCCAGCTCATATAACGGAGATCCGGCGAGCGCACTGCTTGAGGTGCTGGACCCGGAGCAGAACAATACCTTTACGGATCATTACATGAATGTGCCGTATGATCTGTCAGATGTGCTGTTTATCTGCACAGCCAACACAATGGATACAATTCCGGCACCACTTCTTAACCGTATGGAGGTGATCCAGTTCCAGGGCTATACTCCGACGGAGAAGTTCCAGATTGCAAAGCGGCATCTGATCCCGAAGTCGCTTAAGGGGGTAGGTCTTACGCCTGAGCAGGTAGAGATTTCAGATGATGCGCTGGATACCATTATCTCGGATTACACGAGAGAGGCCGGAGTCCGTGGACTTAAGAAGCGTCTGGATACACTGGCAAGAATTGCAGCAGTGCGTTCTGTCCGCGGTGAGGGAGAGACGGTTCAGGTTACCAGGGATGAGCTTAGAGAATATCTGGATATGTCGCCGCTCCCGCATCAAAAGGTTAAGGAGCAAAGCAAGCCGGGTGTGGTTACGGGACTTGCCTGGACGCAGGTTGGAGGTGAGATCCTTTACATTGAAACCTTGTTTACCAAGGGTTCAGGTAAGCTGATTATCACCGGGCAGCTTGGTGATGTCATGAAGGAGTCCGTGCAGATCGCGGTAAGCCTTGTGAAATCCATGTATCCGGACAAGGCAGAGGTTTTTGAAAAAAATGATCTGCATATCCATGTGCCGGATGGTGCGACACCGAAAGACGGTCCGTCCGCAGGCATCACCATGGCAACTGCGATTGCATCCCTGGTATCCGGAAATGCGGTGGATCCGCATATCGCAATGACCGGAGAGGTTTCTCTGGAGGGTACCGTTAATCCGATCGGAGGACTCCCGGAAAAGCTGATGGCGGCACAGCGCGCGGGTGTCACACGGGTATTCATCCCTAAGGATAATGTCAATGATTTACGGGATGTCGCAGAAGAAGTGAAATCCAAGCTGGAAATTATTCCGGTAACAACGGTGGAAGAGGTGCTGGAGCAGACCGGCGTAAAAAAGGCTTGAAACAATGAGCCTTGAAACAATGATAGTAAGAGCAGTGGAGAAATCCATTGCTCTTTTTTTGCGTCTGAAATATAATTTTTTTGCATGCGGTTTTTGCAGGCAAATTGCCATGCACGGCAAATTTATATATTGAGAAGGTAAATATGCGAGTACAAGGATATAAGGAGAAGAATTTTATGAAAACAATTTCGCTGCGCAGAGTCATTGGAATGATTATAGGAGTCATCATTATATCGCTTGGCATCGCCATCTTTAAGGAGTCACATCTGGGCAATGACTCCATCAGCGCATTGAATCTGCGTATTGCGGACTTGCGGGGAGTTTCCTTCGGCGTACAAAACATGACGATTAATGTCGTATTTCTGATGATCGAGTTTATCTTTGGCCGGAAATATATCGGGCTTGGAACTCTCGTCAATGGAATCGGCGTCGGTTATATCGTGACGTTCTTTTCCGGATATCTCACCCAGTGGTTTGGCACATTGCAGTCTTTACCCGTACAGCTTTTATTTGTCGTGCTGGGCGTACTTGTGACTTCGCTGGGGGCTTCCCTTTATCAGACAGCAGATCTTGGCATTGCACCTTATGACTATCTGTCTCTGGGATTAAGAGACTATACGCCATTTCCGTATTTTGGATGCCGAATCTTTACCGATGCACTCTGTGCCTTGCTCACATTTCTGCTCGGAGGACTGGTTGGAATTGGTACACTTGTATGTGCGTTCTGCCTCGGACCGTTTATTTCTTTCTATAATAAAGCAGTTTCGGAAAAAGTACTTCGCTATACACCCGGAGGCCCAGATGCAGCCGATATGAGTTCAAAGAATTGAACATTTGTCAAGCTATAAATGCAAATTATAGTGAAAATTAGCAAAAAATTAGAAAATCAGAGAAAATCTTAAAAAAGTCTCTGCTTTCCTGTAAGAATCGTTTAGATAGTTTTTAGGCTGAGTTATCATTTTAGTCATATTTAAAACGTAAAGTAAAACCTCGAAAGCGAGGTTTTATGGTTTTTACAGAAGACACAACAAGAAACGAAGTAATAACACGAAACATTCCCACAGCCGGAAGTATCCTTTACCGGTCCTTGATTGGTATCTTTTTTGGCTTCATGGCGCTCATTCTTATGGCTCATCCGGCAATGGCAGACACCAGATCAGCTTCAAGCATGCTGTTTCTGGAGACATCTATTAAAAATGAAGTATCTGATAAGGTTGTAAAAACGGCAATCAAAGCACAGAATGCGGCTGCGATCGCAGAAGCCAAGGCGGCACAGGAAGCAGAGGCGGCGGCGAAGCTTAAAGAGGAGCAGGAAGCTGCCGCGAGAGCGCAGGCAGAAGCAGCAGCCAAAGCTCAGGAGGACCGCAGAAATGCAGTTGTAAGCTTTGCCTCTCAGTTTATTGGAAATCCTTATGTATATGGAGGGGTATCGCTTACGCATGGAGCAGACTGTTCCGGCTTTGTCATGAGCGTATATTCGCATTTCGGCATTTCCCTGCCGCATAGCTCGGATGCCATGGCAGGTGTAGGTTCCAGAGTATCCGGCGGTCTTGCCAATGCACTGCCGGGAGACATTATTGTATATGACGGACATGTGGGCATCTATCTTGGCGGTGGCAGGCTGCTTAGTGCACTAAATTCCCGAAAGGGCATTACGATCAACTCCGCAAGCTATAAGGCGATCGAGAGCATCCGGAGAGTGCTGTGATTTTATAAGTGCGTTGAATGCAGATGATCATAAATATGCTCAGTTAGAGCAGGTGGTAAAACTCTAAGCCTTTAAAACTCTAAGTCTTTGCTATATCTCGACGCCAATTAACGGAAACATGATATATTAAAAATGACCGAGGTATCTGTCTGGGAATCAGGGACAGATACCGCGGTCATTTTATATTCAGCATATATCGCACAAGCTTATACAGCAGGCTTAAGCCTCAAGAGTTTTCTCTTGCTTCATATCGGCGATATGATGTTTTTCCTTATATCCAGTAAGAATTAGGGTAAGCGCGCCGTCGCCGGTGACGTTGCAGGCGGTTCCGAAGCTATCCTGCAGAGCAAAGATTGTAAGCATCAGGGCGGTACCAGCGTCATTAAAACCGAGGACTCCGGTGATCAGTCCGAGAGAAGCCATTACCGTGCCACCTGGAACGCCAGGAGCTCCTATGGCAAAGATGCCAAGCAGCAGGCAGAACAGAATCATAGTGCCCGGAGCCGGTATGGCGCCGTAGAGGATCTTTGAGATCGTCATGACAAAAAATACCTCGGTGAGTACAGATCCGCAAAGGTGAATGTTGGCAAACAGCGGGATGCCGAAGTTGACCATATCATCTGACAGTGGTGGCTCTGACTTCTTGGCGCAGCGGAGCGCAACTGCGAGTGTTGCTGCGGAAGACATAGTTCCGACTGCTGTGATATACGCAGGTCCGTAATTTTTAAGGACATTGAGCGGATTTTTGTGAGTATACGCTCCGGCAATACCGTACAGCAGGGTAAGCCAGATATAGTGTCCGATCATGACGATTACGATAACCTTAAGGAATACCGGAAGCTGCTTTGTAATTGTACCCTCATAGGATAGTCCGATGAAGGTGACCAGGATAAAAAATGGCAGAATCGGAATGATGATCTTGGTTACGATGGAGAGTACGATATTCTGGAACTCCTCGAGCAGCCGGATGGTTTCTTTAGAGTTTGTCCATGCTGCAGCAAGGCCGAGCAGCAGAGAAAACGCAAGCGCACTCATTACGCTCATAATCTGCGGAATGTCCAGCTGAAATGCCGGAACCGGCAGCTCTCGTAAGCCTTCAACGCTGCTTACAATGGAGAGATGTGGAATCAGCGCGTAGCCTGCGGCGGTGGACATCAGCGCTGCGCCGAGCGATGAGACGTATGCGATACACACTGCGACCAGAAGCATTCGCGAAGCATTGCGACCCAGCCTTGTGATAGACGGAGCAATGAAGCCGATAATAATCAGCGGAACGCAGAACATAATCAGCTGGTTCAAAACATATTTAATGACAACGATTACCTGCATGACAGTCTCATTCAGGACCTGTCCGAGCAGGATACCGGCGACAACTGCCAGCAAGAGATGAAATGGCAGACTGTGCAGAATGCCACCCTTACTTTTTGTACTACTCATAATTTTTCCCCTCCTAGGTGTTTTGTTAGAGTATTTGCTTTGTTTGCTGAGCTTATCCATGGGTTTCTGGGCTGCATGGATCAATTTTAATGAACAAATCTATATTTACTGTCCGATCATGATTTTAATGATCTCGTTGTTGGTTTCGCGCATGCCGTCTTTGCCGAGACGTCCGACATTTGCAAGAGTATTTTCAATACCCTTGGTGACGATGCCATCGCCGCCGTGGAACTGCTGCCCCTGCAGATACATCTGCCAGCCAAGGATCCCCGCATCTACAGCAGAAGCGATCTTAGCGGCACAGGATGCCTTAGCACCATCGCAGACAATGCCGGAGACAACCGCAAGCGCGTTGACGACGGTGTGGATGATTGTCTCATAATCTCCGCCGCAGACATAGGCGATACCGGCACCGGCGCCGGATCCGGCATTGACCGCACCGCAGAATGCAGATAGACGGCCAATTGCGGATTTTTCATGGATTGCTGTGAGGTTTGAGAGTACCAGAGCCCGATAGAGCGTTTCCTCACTGACCTTTTTTTCTCTTGCATAGACAATGACCGGAACGGATACGGTGATTCCCTGATTGCCGCTGCCACTGTTTATGATAACCGGCATTTCACAGCCGTTCATCCGTGCATCAGAGCCTGCTGCTGCCATTGCAATCGCCTGGCTGCGGACATCACTTCCGTAAGAATGCAGGATAACCTTGCCGATATTTGCGCCGTAATTGTTATGGATTCCTTCCTCGGCAATCGCCATATTGAGACGGATCTGTGGTTCGATGATTCCACGGATATCCTCAATGTCTACGGTTCCGGCAAAATCCCAGATATCCTTCATATTGAGCACGTCCCTCGGTGTCATACCCTTGTCATCATCGTTTTCTACCGGGATGTCTTTGATGATCTCACCATTACGCTCCATATATACGATATTTGTGTGGAAGTTAGCGATGCGCACCTTGGAATATGCGGTACCATGGTGAAGAGTGACCAGAATGTCAAAGGTGAGTGGTGTTTCAAGACAGCTGACCTTGAATTCTGTATTTTTAAGATATGTCTGGATTTCCGGAATCTGCTGCTCCGTAATATCAGAGAGCACCTGGAGCTCTTTGTCCGGGTCTCCGGCGACAATACCTGCGGCAACAGCAGCCTCAATACCCTTCATATGTCCTGTGTTAGGGACAATAACGGATTTTACGTTTTTGATAATGCTTCCGCTGGCACCGACCTCAACACGTTCCGGGCGCACGCCGAGCAGCTTCCGGGCAGCCGCTGCCGCATAGGCAAGCGCAATCGGCTCTGTACATCCCATCGCCGGAATGAGTTCTTCCTTCAAAATGCTGATATATGCATTATATTTATCATCCGTTTTTAGCATGAATTAACCTCCTTCTATCAGCCTGGATGGAAAAGATATACAATTTCTTGCAACTTTCATAGACTTTATGTATCATAAATAAACAATTAAGTGAAATGAGCAGATTTCATTCACAATATGAATATTTTTTATATCTAGTAGAAAGACAGGTAATATCAATGGAAATCAGGTGTATGCGCACCTTCCTTATGGTCGCGGATCTCGGAAGCTTTTCCAAGGCGGCTGATGTGCTCGGCTATACGCAATCAGCAGTCACGGTCCAGATCCGGCAGCTGGAGCAGGAGCTTGGGCTGCCGCTTTTTGATCGGAACGGCAAATGTGTTACGCTCACGGATGTTGGCAGATCGTTTTATGATGGAACTATGCAGATTGTCAATGAAATGGATGAACTGATAGATAGTACACTTTCATCTAAGGAACTATGCGGTGAACTGCGGATCGGCACAGTCGAGTCAGTCTGTTCCAGCATTTTGCCGACCGTGCTTACCAGCTTCAGCAAGACCTATCCTAAGGTCCGGGTGAGTGTTGAAATCGGATCTCCGGGAGAATTGCTTGACCAACTGGACAAAAATCTTTTTGACGCAGTTTATCTGCTTGACCAGAGGATCTATGGTTCTAAGTGGACTACGATTCTTGCAAAGCCGGAGGAAGTGATTTTTGTGGCATCCCCCAACCACCCGCTTGCCAGGCAGCAGCGGATTACTCTGGACGAAGTCATTGCCTGTCCTGTAATGCTGACCGAGGCTAATGTGAGCTATCGCCGTGCGCTTGAGAACTATCTTGCAGCAGAGGGTAAGGACATCAGGACACATCTCTCCAGTGCAAGCACGGATCTTATTTTAAAGATACTCTGCCTTGGCGGAGGTGTTTCGTTTCTTCCGGAATTTACCGTCCGTAACATGGTGACATGTGGAAGTCTCAAAGTGCTCAACATTACGGACTTTCATTTCCGGATCTGGAGGCAGATACTCTGCTCATCCAGGCGCCATATCTCGCGGGAGATGCAGGCATTTTTTGATATTGCGGCACCAGAATGGCAGAATTTGCTTACAAATAAAACTTATGAATGAGAGTGAAACTTAAAAAAATACGTCCGCAGGAGGCATGAACACCTTCTGCGGACGTATTTTATCAATTTCGTTTTGGCAGGACCAAAAGACTTTTACTGCAGCATTTCAGCGGGTATGAATATCTCTCATCCCCGGGTACATCCCATTACTCTGCAAGGGAACCCATCGGATCCCATGGCTTCAGTACGATCGGATCCTGATCAAATGCTTTTTTCTGCTCCTCCGAGAAGTACTTCCGGTGTAAAAGGATCTGGTAGGCAAACTCCGAGAACCACTCATCGCTCATGACATAGTAGCCATCCTTGCCACGGTCCTTGCCCCAGGAATTTTCCACCTTCCACTTTACTGGTTTGCCATCGGCATCGAGATCCACACCAGTGATAACCATTGCATGTGTCATCAGACTCTCATGGTAATCAAGACGCTGTGCTTTGGTGAGAGGGAAGCTTGTGTTAAACAGAGCATCTACTGCCAGGCTGTCCTTTGACAGGAATCCCTTGGCACGATCAGAGAACTGTCCTACATCCGAGCCGAACCAGACGCACTGGTTGTCCTTTAACTGCTTGATGGCAAGCTCCTTAAGCTCCTCCATGGGAAGATTTAAATACTTCACCGGGTATTTTCCGCCGCGGACAGAGCCGAGATACTGCACGGTATAGGTTTTGCCGTAGGGCTTGTCCTTTGTCGGAGCGTTGATTACTGTAACATAATCATTTAAGTCCCAGCCGACGTATTCCTCAAAAAATTCCTGCGGGCTTACATCCTGTAAACGGATAAACTTTCCGTCCTTGTCATAGGTCTCCCAGTCAAACTTCACAGGCGGCTTGCCGAGCGCAATGCAGAGCATCCGGAAAATGGTCTCCATCATCTCATCCTTCAGCGCCCGGAGTCCGGCAAGGTCCATCCCCTCGTTATGACGGGTACGAAGAGTGCAGGCATATTCGCGTAGCTTACAGGTGAGGTATTTACGCAGCTCGGCTGTGTTTTCCGAAACGGCTGACTCCGGGTACACATCCTTTGGAACCACGCCGTACTTTGCAACCAGGGAACGGAACATGTCCCACTGTCCGCCGTCACCGACCGGGTCCTGCAGCAGGAAGCTTACTACGCGGCTGTCCTCCGGCTCATCCAGAGTTTCCAGGATGTTTTCCAGGAGATAGTTGGATTTCTCGAGCTTATCGTAAAAGAGCGGATAGGCCTGGGAGAGCTCTGTGTTGGGGAGGTTTAAACGCTTCATGACCTCAAGACGCATCACGTTAAGGCTTGCAAACATCCAGCACCTGCCTGAATGTTTCTGATCGCAGACATCCCCGGAGTCTACGGTAATGGAGAAGGCATGCTGAAGCTTACCTGCAGCATCATAGCGCAGTGCGGAGTTAACGATACCGTTGTGGACAACTGCATTCATCGCAACTGTATTGACAGGATCCTTCTGAAAGGCAGCAGCAAAGGAATCAAGATCGGTGACAGAAATGGATTCGTTCATGAATTTACTCCTTCATTTAATATTTGACATTGCCGACAGACTGGTCAGCATTTAGTGTTTTACTTCATATTCATTTAATGCTAGTATGAAGTAGTCTTAATGGATTATAAGCTATTTATAGAGAGGTGGAAAGATGAGCAGTGTAAATTTACGTAAGGTAGCCATGATCGGCTGCGGATTTGTTGGTTCGGCTTCCTGCTTTGCGCTCATGCAGAGCGGACTTTTCTCTGAAATGGTTTTGCTGGATATGGATCAGGACAAGGCAGAGGGAGAGGCGCTGGATATCAGCCATGGACTTCCATTTGCCCAGCCTATGCAGATTTATGCAGGTGGATATGATGACATCAAGGACGCGGCAATTATTATTGTATCCGCGGGTGCCAATCAGAAGCCGGGAGAGACCCGTCTCGACCTTGTCAAGAAAAATGTAGGAATTTTCAAATCCATCATGCCGGAGATTAAAAAACGTGACATCGGAGGTATCCTGCTGATCGTTGCCAATCCGGTGGATATCCTGACCTATGCGGCAATTCAGCTTTCCGGACTGCCGGAGAACCGGGTGTTTGGTACCGGTACGGTTCTGGATTCTGCAAGATTACGGACGATCCTCGGAGAGCATCTCGGTGTGGACAGCCGTTCGGTACATGCATCCATCATCGGAGAGCACGGAGATTCCGAGATTGCGGCATGGAGCAGCGCCAATGTTTCCGGCATTCCGATTCGCGATTTCTTTGAAATGCGGGGCTTCCATGATGTGGATGAATATCTTGCCAAGACCGCAGAGGATGTTAAAAACGCAGCATATGAGATTATCAAAAAGAAGCATGCGACCTATTATGGCATTGCCATGTCGGTGAGAAGAGTATGTGAAGCCATCATTCGCGATGAAAAGTCGATTCTGCCGGTATCGAGCTTGATTTACGGAGCATATGGCATCGAGGATGTCTGCCTCAGTATGCCGGCGATTGTATGTAAAACCGGTATTGAGACACTGGTGCCGATTGAGCTTTCTCCTGAAGAGCAGACCGCGCTCAGAAATTCAGCGGATACGCTTAAGCAGGTAATCCGTGACTCGCTGTGAATTTTGATTTATGCAGCCTGCAGGCCAAGACTACAGTGATATGAGCTGCATTGACCTGCGCGGTTTGTGGAACAGCGAACAGCGCAGAAAGGTTTACCCCGGGAGTGATCTTATCTCCCGGGATTTTTTATGACCTGCAAGGCTTGCGACGGTTTTCCTACCCGTTCTTTCTTTTTTCTGACGATCACTTTAAACTTACCCTAATGCCCTTGATTCGGATATTTATAGCTGTTATGCTGACAATGCTAAAAAGGAGATCGAAACGTATGAATTTATATAAAAGGAAAATCGCGACAGCGGCACTTATGACGCTCATGTGCATGTCGCAGGCAACAACAGCATGGGCGGCAGGACCGGGAGATGCCATGACCGGCAGCAGTACAGCGGGCAGCAGCACAAATTCTGCCGCATCCTCGGATGCCTGGTCAGGCTATACCAACGAGGACGGATCTGCGTTTTCCTATCTGGAAAAAGGAACCGAGGTTTCCCGCTTCCAAAATGATGCCGGAGAGATTAACTGGAATAAGGTAAAGGCGGCAGGGCTTGATTTTGTCATGGTCCGGATTTCCTACGGACTTACCGAGGATCAGTATTTTGACACCAATGTTTCCGGCGCGCTTGCTGCAGGACTCAAGGTGGGTGCCTACGTCTGCTCTACGGCTAAGAACATGGACCAGCTGGTGGCGGAGGCAAATCTCGCAATCGAAAAAATTAAAAAGTACAAGCTCCAGTATCCGGTAGCCTATGATGTGGAGGTGAGCTCGATCCTGAGTGAGGGCGCAAGCAAGGAGGACATCACGGCAATGGCCAACAAGTTCTGCAGTATGGTGCAGGCAGCCGGCTATACCCCAATCGTCTATGCCAACAAGACCTGGCTTACGACACATATGAATGTTTCGGATATCCCGTATGATGTCTGGTATGCTTCGTATGCGGCGGATAAGGTTTACCGTCCGGTCAGCGGCACCAAAACGACCATCTGGCAGTCCAGCGAGAAGGGT
>DJXY01000027.1 GCA_002449915.1 Oribacterium sp. UBA6992 | reverse complement strand
ATGGCCCTCCTGCCAGAGGAACTCACGGGTTCTTAAAAACGGACGGGTGGTTTTTTCCCAGCGGACAACCGAAACCCACTGATTCAGAAGCTGCGGCAGATCACGATAGGATTTTACAACCTTGGAGAAATAATCGCAGAACAGTGTCTCCGAGGTTGGACGTACGCACATCCTCTCCTCCAGTTTCTTGGATCCGCCCTCGGTTACCCATGCAACCTCCGGCGCAAATCCCTCGACGTGGTCCTTCTCCTTCTGCAGAAGCGACTCCGGGATCAGCATCGGCATGGAAACATTCTGCACGCCGGTCTTTTTAAACTCGGTATCGAGAACCCGCATATAGTTCTCCCATAGTGCATATCCTGCCGGACGGATGACCATAAATCCTTTAACGGAACTGTAATCACAGAGCTCTGCCTTTTTGACTACGTCTGTGTACCACTGGGCAAAATCCTCCTCCATAGGAGTGATCTGCTCCACAAGCTTCTTGTCTGCCATAATCATAGCCTTTCTTTACTGATAGTTTAGGCTCCGGCATCCCGCGCATATCCATCATGCCTTGCCGGAACAAATAAAATCGAGCCTGCGGGCGATACGCTCACAGGCTCTTGCATTATACTCTCTATTGCTTAAGTTCTCAAGCTATCCACGGAGATTCCTCCGCATTACCGGGCGATTCCGCAGCACCTCACTGATAAATTGTCCTGAGATAGTCCATCTGCGCGGTCATGTTGTCCATAAGGGCATCGAGGATGGTGATCGCTGTCATGCATTCCACAACCACACACGCACGCTCCACAACCGTCGGATCATGGCGGCCCTTGATTTCAATGGTGATGTTTTCTCCATCCTCATTGGCAGTCTGCTGCGGCTTTGCGATAGATGGTGTCGGCTTGAAATATGCCCGGAGGACAATTTCCGCGCCATCTGACATGCCCCCGAGGATGCCTCCGGCATGATTGGAGGTCATCTGAATCTCTGCCATACCGCTTTCATCATTGTCCTCCCCGGAATCTGCATCATCTCCGTCTGCAGCCTCCTCGTCCTCATCTTCTGTAAGATCCAGATCCTCCAGCACCACGCTCTCAAATCCATCATTGTCCTCGGACCCAAGTGCCCTGGAAACCTTGGTTCCGTCGCCGATTTCCACCGCCTTTACCGCACCGATCGACATAATGGCATGTGCAAGCATGGCATCCAGCTTGTCAAACACCGGCTCTCCGATACCTGTCGGCATGTTGTTGACAAAGCAGGTTACTACACCGCCGGCAGAGTCCTTCTCCTCGCGGAGCGCCAGGATCCTGTCGTTTGCGGCTTCTCTCCCTGCGGGAGTCGTCACATCAATCCCCGCAAGCTCCGTTACCTCCGCGTCAACCGTGATATCCAGCTCGGACAGAATTTTAGCTGCCACGGCGCCTGCCGCAACCCTCGCAAGGGTCTCCCGTCCGGAGGATCTGCCGCCGCCCCGGTAATCCCGGAAGCCGTACTTCTCATAAAACCCAAAGTCGGCGTGTCCCGGCCGGAACACATGGGCAAGCTCCGAATAGTCCTTGGAACGCTGATCCGCATTTCTTACCATGATGGCAATCGGCGTGCCGGTCGTCCTGCCCTCAAACACGCCGGACAGGATCTCGATGCTGTCATCCTCCTTACGCTGTGTAGTGTGGAGGTTCTGCCCTGGTTTTCTGCGGTCCATATACGGCTGTATATCCTGCTCCGAGAGGCTTAAGCCCGCAGGGCAGCCATCAATCACAACGCCTAGCGCCTTACCATGCGACTCTCCAAAGGTTGTTACTCTGAAACGTTTTCCAAATATATTTCCTGCCATAACTTTAATTTTCCGGAAGCTCTACAATACAGATACAGTTAGGCTCATCCACCTCAATATCCCGGTCACTCATTATAAGCAGACCATTGTCATAATCCACGGAGAAGAACGTAATCGTGCCGGACTCATTGTTTGCCACCGCGATATGCTTCTCATCCGGGAAAATGCAGAAATCCTTGGGATATACTCCAGAAACCGGCAGTGAACCCTTCATGGTCAGAAGTCCCGTCTCCACATCACGGTCATAAATCGTCACAGTATTAATGCCCGCATTGGAAACAAACAGGTGCTTTGCCTCCGGGTCCGGTGAAAAGCGCATCTGACAGGCAGCAATCAGCGGACTGTTGCTTGGGTCATTATGCGTGCTGATGGTCTGGATTTTTTCAAAGGAAATATCATTCGGCGTCTGTCCTTCATGGAAGGAAAATACATCAATGACGTTTTTGATCTCATACATGAGATACAGATATTTCCGGTCCGGAGAGAATCGGAAAAATCTCGGTGCAGACTGCAGCTCACAGCGGATCGTATCGATCTGACGCATCTTACCGTCCATCTTGTCAAAACGGAACACCTTTACCTGGTCAATTCCAAGATCAGCCACAAGGATATACTTCTGGTCATCCGTCATTCGCGCACAGGAAACATGCGGGCGGAAGGTTCTCTCCGCAACGGATCCGATCCCCTTGTCATAGACACCATCAATGATCGGACCGACGGAACCGTCCTTCTCAAGCTTCAGTAAGGTCGCCTTGCCATCATGGTAGCCGGAAACCATCAGATATTCATCATTCTGATCCAGAGACAGATGACAGCCTCGCATACCGCGGATGTTTCTCGTATTCAGCTTTGACAGTGCTCCGTTTGGTAAAATACGGAATGCAACAACCCCTTCATCCGCAATTGAGTAGAGTGTCCTGTGATCCCGTGAAGCAATCAGGTACGATGAGTTGTTAACCTCAATTTCCGTTCTCTTTTTTAAGCTTCCCTTCGCCACATCCACATCACAGATGGTAATGCCCTTGGCGGACCCGGTATAGGAATATGATCCAATGTATGCAATGTATTTGCTCTTAGCCATATCGATCTCCCTTTTCCTTTTGCAAAGATACCTTATTGTAGCACAGATTTTACAGTTCTTTCAATAAATGCAGCTCTTTAATCCGGCTTTTCCTGATCTTTTCGGAACCGCATGAAAGACCGCAAGAAAGAAACATTCCCAAAGAACAAAGAAAAGGGAGGGGTAACAAATACAGCCCCTCCCGATGCGGATCTCTCCGTTTCTTATCTTTATTTGGAATTGTAGTTCCGTTTGTGTCTTGCAAGGATCTCCATCTGCGTTTTATTGAGCTTCTTTTCTGAAGCAGCAAGGTCCAGCTCCTTATGCCCGACATGATCGCAGTGTCCGGAACGCGCATAACTGCAATAAGCACACGCCCCGTATTTATCATGATTTTTCTTCATATTATGAAGAATCGCGATCACAAGGATCACAAGCAGAATTCCTATAATAAGATCACCCATAGCTGCCTCCTTCCAAAGCTTACTCTATTGCATGTGCCGGAAACTTGCAAGTCCCGGCACAAAACTACATGTTTTGTTTATGCCGTCTTTCTGGCAAAGTCCTTTTCTACTGCCGCATTGAGACTGCTGGAAAGCTCGGTAGCCTCATGATACGGTCTTACAAGTCCCCAGATGCCAAGCGCAACCAATGCGATCGCCACGATTGTAAATACGTTGAATGTTGTCTCTCCTGTCACAAGTCCTGCAAGCTGGAAAATCACAAGTCCGGCGCAGTATGCAAGTCCGCACTCCCAACCAATGGCTCTCAGAGTCCACTTTCCGTTGTTCATCTCACGACGGATTGCGCCGATTGCCGCAAAGCAAGGTGCGCAGAGAAGGTTAAAGGCAAGGAAGCTGTAGCCTGCTGCCGCACCGGAATAGTTTGCACGAACCAGATTCCAGATCTGATCTCCGGCTTCTGCAAGTTCCTCTGCACCATCGTAATGGAAAAGGATACCAAAAGTGCCGACAACATTCTCCTTGGCAACAAGACCAGTTACAGCCGCAACTGCAGACTTCCAGTCAGCCCATCCAAGCGGAGTAAAGATCCATGCAATTGCTCGTCCGATCGCTGCAAGAATGGAAGTATCCATATCCACCATACCAAAGCCATCCGGACCAAAACCAAAGGAGGACAGGAACCAGATCACAATGGTTGATAGCAGGATGATGGAACCTGCCTTTTTAACAAAGGAGGAGCCTCTCTCATACATGGACTTCAGGATATCCACCGGTCTCGGCAGATGATAAGCAGGAAGCTCCATAACAAATGGTGCCGGATCACCTGCAAACCACTTGGTCTTTTTAAGCACAATACCGGAAAAAACGATTGCCGCAATACCAAGGAAATACGTGGACGGTGCAACCCAGGACGCTCCGCCAAACACCGCGCCTGCAAGAAGTGCAATAATCGGAAGCTTTGCGGAACATGGGATAAAAGTTGTCGTCATAATCGTCATACGACGGTCACGCTCGTTTTCAATCGTTCTGGACGCCATGACGCCCGGTACGCCGCATCCGGTACCGATCAGGATGGGGATGAAGCTCTTGCCGGAC
>DJXY01000065.1:7866-11630 GCA_002449915.1 Oribacterium sp. UBA6992 | reverse complement strand
TCCAGGTGGTTGGTCGGCTCATCCAGAAGCAGGATATCAGGATTTCCAAACAGCGCCTTGGCAAGGAGCACCTTAACCTTTTCTGATCCCTTGAGCTCGGACATCTGCTTATAGTGGAGATCTGTGGCAATGCCAAGTCCGTTAAGCATGGTTTCCGCGTCCGCTTCCGCATTCCAGCCATCCATTGTGGCAAATTCCGCTTCCAGCTCTGCCGCCCGCATACCATCCTCATCTGAGAAATCCGGCTTTGCATAGATTGCATCCCTTTCCTTCATGATCTCATAGAGACGCTTGTTACCCATAATGACGGTATCCAGCACGGTATAGCTATCATACTTAAACTGATCCTGCTCCAGTACGGAGAGACGCTGTCCGGGTGTGATCACGATCTCACCGCTGGTAGGCTCCAGCGCACCGGAAAGAATCTTTAAAAACGTTGACTTACCGGCACCATTGGCACCGATCACACCGTAACAGTTTCCTTCTGTAAATTTGATATTGACATCTTCAAACAGAGCCTTTTTGCCTACACGATAGGTGATGTTGCTCGCAGCGATCATGCTTTCTCCTTTATACTGAAAAAAAAGAGGCAGCTGACTGCCTCCCCTGATGTAATTAACTTTGAGCATTATATAAGATTGCCATGGAAAAGGCAAGAGTTATGTAAAAACCGCTGCGAGTCTTACCCGCAGCGGTTTCCCAATACATCCTTGTAATTACATCTTTTCTTTATATTCCTTTATTTGTTCCGGACAAATATCTTGCCGTTTGCCGCAGGTACATGTCCTGCACCGACAAAGAAAATCAGCGTCAGTATCGTGACAAAATACGGGATCATGGACAAAAGATTTGGCGAAATGATATTGGAGCTTCCGATCAGAGACCGGACACCATTACAGAAGCCGAAGATCACACAGCCGAGGAATGTACCCTGTGGCGTGAACTTTCCAAAAATGACTGCCGCAATGGCGATAAATCCCTGTCCTACAATAACCGACGGACGGAACTGGGATACGGTCGCAAGTGTCACAAAGGCGCCTGCAAGTCCGGACAAAAAGCCCGAGGTAATGACGCAGATATAGCGCACCTTATATACATTGATACCCAGGGTTTCGCAGGCTTCCGGATGCTCACCTGCTGCCCGGAGTCTCATACCGAATCTGGTTTTAAAAAAGATAAACCAGCAGACTATCACAAGCACAAAGGAAATATATGCCACCACATAGGATGCAAATACATTGTATCCAAAGGAGCCTGCCGGAAACAGACCTGCAAAAAGCTTCGGCAGCTTCCAGGTCGGATCCAGTGCCGGTGTATCTGTCGAGCCGTCAAAGATCGCACTGCACAGAAATACCGCAAGTCCAGGTCCGATAAAGTTAATCGCTGTTCCGGCGATCGTCTGGTCGGCATGAAGGCTGATGCACACTCCGGAATGCAGCAGACCAAGTACTGCCCCGGCGAGACCGCCGGCAAAAAATCCGATCCAGCCGTTGTGCGTATAGTAGGCAACCACAGCTCCGACAAAGGCTCCGATCGTCATCATGCCCTCGATACCGATATTGATGACACCGGACCGCTCGGAAAAGCAGGATCCAAGACCTGCCAGTAAAAGCGGAGGTGTGGAAACCAGCATGGCATTAATCAGAAGTCCGAGATTAGATAGAAGCATTATTGATTCCCTCCGTTCTTTAACAGTGCTTTCTGAAGGATTGCTTTAAATACATGGGAGATCGAAATAAAGATAATGATGGTACCCATGATGATATTTACAACCTCTGTCGGCACATTGACTACGGTAAGCTTGTTTCCGCCGTATTTCATTGCTCCGTAAAAAAGTCCTGAAAAAATGCATCCGATCGGATGTGTCGCTCCGACCAGTGCAACCGTTATGCCCTGGAAACCGTACTGCTCCTGAGACGCAAACTGCGATACACGTCCTGCCATGCCAAGGGTCTGCACTGCACCGCCAAGACCTGCCAGAAGTCCGGAGATCGACATGGATAAAAGGAAAATGCGGTTTACGCTGATGCCGGCATATTCGGATGCGGTTTTGGAAAATCCCACCGCTCTGAGCTCATATCCGAGCGTCGTCTTGCTCATCAGAAACCAGATCAGGACCGCTGCAACCACAGCCATCACGATGCCCCAGTGGACATCTCCGCATCCGGTCAGCTGCACAATCGCCTTAGGCATCTTGATGGAAGCGCTGTCCAGGATATTTTTGCTTGCCTCAGCACCCTGATCCGTATGAATTGCCTTGATATTTACTACATAGTTGGAGAGATAAAAGGCAATCCAGTTAAACATGATATAGGAGAGGACCTCATTGATGCCCTTCTTCACCTTCAGTACACCGACAATAGCGCCCCAGGCGGCACCTGCCAGTGCTGCTGCCAGGATACAGACAATCGCATGCAACGGTCCCGGAATCGGCACCAGGATACCCACAACTACCGCAGCCAGAGATCCAACGACGTACTGTCCTTCGGCACCGATGTTAAAGATACCAGTACGGAAGGAGAACGCAACGGAGAGACCTGTAAAAATCAGAGGCGCCGCGTAAACGATACTATAGACAATAAACTTCGGTTTACTGAAAACACCTGAGATAAGCTTTGCATATGCCTTGGCAGGACTGATGCCGATGCAGAGAAGCAGAATCGCTCCCACCAGAAATCCGATCAGAATGGATATAATGGTATAGAGCGCAGCGCTGTCTAATATTTTCTTTTTCATTCTGTCTTACCTCCTGCCATCAAAAGACCGAGCTTGTATTCGTCCGCATCCTTGCCGCTCATCGCTCCGTCTATTTTACCGTCAAAAATTACATTAATCCGATCCGAGAGTCCCATAATTTCATCGAGCTCAAAGGAGATCAGCAGGATCGCTCTCCCTTTGTTCCGCTGCTGGACAAGATACTTATGGACAAACTCAATCGCGCCGACATCCAGACCTCGCGTCGGGTTAAAGGCAATCAGGAGGTCCTTGTCATTGGTGACCTCGCGCGCAATGATAACCTTCTGCTGATTACCACCGGACAGTGCTCCACCCAGACGGTCCTCGCAGCCCACCGGACGGATATCAAAATCCCGGATCAGCTCCGTGGCATGCTCCCGGATCACCTTCTGATTAAGGATTCCATGCCTTGCATACGGCTCCTTGGAAAAATTCTGCAGAATCAGATTTTCCTTCACAGAAAAATCCAGTACCAGACCGTGCTTCTGCCGGTCCTCGGGGATGGAGGAAACGCCCTTCTCAAAAATATATTTCGGCGTATGATTTACAATATTTTCTCCATGCATCAATACTTCTCCGGAGCTTGCCTTACCAAGACCGGTAAGGATTTCCACAAGCTGTGACTGACCGTTACCGTCGATGCCGGCAAGGCCCAGGATCTCTCCCGCCCGGACCGTAAGATTCAATCCCTTCAGCACCTCCACACCACGGTAATCCCTGGCATGCAGATCCTTTACCTCCAGCACGACTTCGCCAGGCTCCTGCTCCTTTTTATCCACCTTGGAGGAGACCCGGCGTCCTACCATCAGCGCGGCAAGATCATCCTCGGAAACATCGGACACCTTGACTGTATCAATGTACTTACCACGGCGGATAATCGTGCAGTAATCGGAAGACTGCTTGATTTCCTTAAGCTTATGCGTAATCAAAATGACAGACTTCCCCGCTGCTGTAAGATGCTGGATAATCAGCATAAGCTCATCAATCTCCTGCGGCGTAAGCGAAGCCGTCGGCTCATCCAGGATCAG
>DJXY01000065.1:0-7816 GCA_002449915.1 Oribacterium sp. UBA6992 | reverse complement strand
GTCGGCTCATCCAGGATCAGGATATCCGCGCCACGATACAGGACCTTCAGGATCTCGACACGCTGCTGCATGCCAACTGAAATATCCTCTACCTTGGCATCCGGGTCCACCTTCAGACTGTATTTCTCCGACAGCTCCACAATTTTCTTTCGTGCCGTCTGGAGATCCACGGTCATCCCCTTCACCGGCTCTGCGCCCAGGATGATGTTTTCCGTAACCGTAAACGGCGGTACGAGCATGAAATGCTGATGCACCATGCCGATTCCCAGCGCTATGGCCTTCTCCGGATTGGCGATCACCTGCTCCGTCCCGTTAATAAAAATCTGACCGGAGGTCGGGCGGAACATGCCGTATAAAATATTCATGAGCGTTGACTTGCCCGCGCCATTCTCACCAAGGATCGCATGAACCTCACCCTTGTGCACCGTCAGATTGATATGATCATTGGCGACAAAGTTACCGAACTTCTTGACGATATCCTTCATCTGAATCGCAACGGTATCTGCATCCATATTGCTTTTCATTTGTCTGTTCCCCTTTAAATTCCCTGTGATTCATATTGAAGCATCACGGTAATATCTTTTCCTGTAAAAATCTATCCCCATCATAACATAAAATAAAGCCTTCTCACAGCTTTAAATTATAATGGTATCTCTAATACCTTCTTTCCGGGCAAGCTCTGCAAGCTGCTTAAGATACGCATCCTCCGGCGGGCACATTTCCTGATACTCCTTCCGGACTCCCATCGGTCTGTACTTTATGATCTTGTACCGGATGTCCTGCACCTCCGAATGCTTCTGCGCCCGTGCAATCGCAAGATACGGTCGGATGGCTCTTGCCGTTTCCACGATGGTTTCCTCCACATGAAAAAGCTCCGGAACCACAACGGTCCTCACCTCAAACAGCTTCCCACGCTCCCCCAGCGTCCTGATATTTTTACGTACCAGTGCATTATCACAGCCTGTCACTCTCTGATGATCCTCGGCGCTCCATGCCTTCACATCCAGCATAACTCCGTCAATCACCGGCAGAAGCCCCGCCGGATCCTCACTGAAGTCATACATCCCGTTGGAGTCCAGCAGAAATCCAAGTCCGTCGCGCTTACACAGCACCGCGAGATCGTGGAGCAGCTCCGGGTAAAACGTACATTCGCCTCCGGATACACTCACTCCACGGATAAACGGCACATTTTTAAGAATCTCCCGATGCACATCCTCTGCCGTCATCCACCGGATCCTGGGACTTGCATTATGCTTGCAGATGTGAATGCAGGTGTCGCAGGAGACACATTTTGCCGGATCAAATGAAACCAGTCCGTCCTGCATACCAAGCGCTCCTGCCGGACAGGATTTGACACACTCGCCGCAGTTGATGCATAGCTCCCGGGTCTCCGGATTATGACAGTATCTGCAGTTAAAGTTACAGCCCTGGACAAATACCGCCGTGCGGTTGCCTGGTCCGTCCACCGAGCTGAACGGAATAATCTTGTTTACAGGGTAATGCTTCCCCTGAAATCTGGGATCCTGATTCATAACTCCCTCTTTCTTTAGCTATCAGAAAAGGCAGTATGACTTCCGGATCATACTGCCTCCCTGCAAATATTATTTCTAAATCCAATATTGTTTCCCTGGTTTATCTCACCTTACGCTCCAGGATATGCCCGTTATGCTTTGCACCCATACCAAGCGCTGTAGTATCATGCTTTACATTTTGCCCATGCTCCAGCTTCTCGATCTCCGACTTCTTGACCAGATATCCGGTAATGCGGATGACATCGGAGTCTGCCGCGTAGAATGACAGATACCGGAGATTTTTACGGAAGGAGCCCTTGACAATATCCAGCACATATTCCGGATTTCTGTGCACCGTCATATCAATCGGGAAGATGTCACCGGTTCCGGATGGGAAGTAATGATGGAAATGGCTCAGGATATTGAGCTGATCCACCAGATTTTCCGGTTCCTCACCGATCGGGATCCGAGTTCCCGGAGTCACGCCGATATCGGAAGCAATGCCCACCTGTGCATGCAAGAGGAAATGTCCTCCCGTAGCCTCGCAGTACTTGTTATAGTGATGATTATTAAAATCCTCGATCGCATCCATAATCCGGATACCTAATCTGGTTGCCTCATCACTATGACCAAATCTCCACTCCGGATGTCCCTCCTTCGCAAGCAGGATATCCACCGCTTCCGCAAGACCAACCAGCCCATACATTGCCGTAAACTTATCCCGATGGATAAATCCCTCCTTGGCAAGAAAATTGTTCTCAAAAAATCCGGATTCCTCCACGATAAAGCGGATCCGCTCGTCCATGTATCTTGCCTGGATATCCATCACATATGGGAGCTGATTTTTAAGAAAATCCTCCGTATCCTTCGCGCGCTTTGCAATGTTTCCAAGGATCAGGCGCACCAGAGTATAGGATCCGCCGCCATATTTAAGTCCATTGTAGCAGGAGGCAATGACATAGTCCTCTCCCAGCTCTGACTTAAACATCCTGTGATTTCCAAAGCTTGGCTTCGCGGAAGCAAGTGCCGCCCGTACGCATTCAATTGCGAATGCATCCGGCGTGATATCCTCGTCATACTTCATCGTCATATTAGGGACTGCATCCTTCGTGTCTGCAATGACCTTTAAGATAATTCTGCCTGCCTTGGTGTCCTCCGGTCCGATATTTCCATGAGAAAACGAATCCAGTATGGTACGGTCCATATTAATGAAAAACAGACGGATCAGCTTATACGCAAGCTCCTCATCCATATCCTGTACAAAGGGATCCAGAAGCTTATCCAGTGCGCCGACATATACCGGGAAATTGGTAACGGACGGGACATGACGATAAAAGATCAGAAGATCATTGATTGCTTCAAATAGATCCTTAGGCGCTTCCAGATTAAGGAAGCCAGATCCTTCCTTCATAAATTTGGCATAATCCGGGATAATATATCTCGGGCGGAGCGGTGCATGTCCTTCACTTAAATCACAGATGCACTGCTTGTCTATCGGCTGATTTAAAAGCTCATCCAGACCATCCGGCAGATCCATAACCTCCAGGAGAGAATCCGCAAGATTGGCCATCGTCGCGACCTTCTGCTCGTGCGTCAGTGTTGGACTCTTCACCGTTTCCAGCATTGTCTCACGTGTCTTCTCCACGCGTTCCATACTTATATTTCTCATATCTTCACCTCATAAAAGCCATAACCTTTTCAGATATCTAGTATCCAACTTTTTACGATAAAAGTCTATAGAAAACAATAGTCTTTATCATATTTTTATCACAGAATTTTTTACTGTACTTTTGATACGAGTAAAATCCGGAAACCCATGGAAGTCCAGCCAGCATTGCAGGTGAGTTCTGGTCTCTTTTGTTTCATCATTTTCAAAATGCAAAAATGGCAGCGGCAGAAGATATACTCACATCCTGCATACAAAAAGACCGGATCCCGCAGGAACCGGTCTTTCTATACTTTTTTACGAAGCATTCTCTTGCCACTGCATCATGTACAGGTAAGTCTCAGCTCTTTCTAATTTCTGAATTAGTCATCCAGCTCATATACATTGCCGTACTTTGCCTCAAACTCTTCCTTGGTCTTTGGTACGGTAATCTTGCCATCGATGATCTGCTGCTTGATCTCCTGTACCTCGGAAAGGACAGCCGGATCAATATTATTTGTCGTAGGAGCAAGATCCACACCTTCATCAGCAAGAGAGTAAACCTTGACTCCGCCACTCAGTTTGCCTTCTACGGTTTCCTTGGAAACATCATAAACTGCATTGTCCACTCTCTTCATAGCGGAAGTAAGGACATGCTCCGGAGCCAGGCTGGACTGATCTGAATCAACACCGATTGCCCAGATACCAGCCTCGTTGCAGGCCTCGATAACACCAAGTCCTGTACCGCCAGCGGCATGGAAGATTACGTCTGCGCCATTGGTAATCATCTGTGTTGCCGCAGTCTTTCCGGCAGCAGTATCTGAAAAGCTGTTGGCATTGTTCTGAAGCACCGTTGCATCCGGATTAGCATCCAGTACACCGGCAACATAGCCGTATCCGAACTGGTTCATGATATCTGTGGACATACCCAGTACAAATCCCACCTTATTGGTCTTGGTGGTCTTACCTGCAACATAACCGACAAGATAGGATGCCTGTGACTGCTCAAAAGTAAGAGAAGTTACATTTGGCTCATCCGCCAGAGACGCATCATCAATGATTGCGAACTGCACATCCGGATTAGCCTCTGCCTCCTGCTTCAGTGCATCCGCAAGTGCATATCCAACGCAGATGATCATATCATAGTCTTCATCTACAAATGCTTCAATATTAGGGATATAGTCTGCATCGGTCTTGGACTCAAGATACTGAGCCTCGATGCCCATATCCTTCTGTGCTCTCTGCAGTCCTTCCCAGGCAGACTGGTTGAAAGATCCATCATGCACTCCGCCGGTATCGGTTATAATACCAATCTTCTTTCCTGTACCATCCGGCATCTCTCCGCTTGTCTCCTTGGCATCCTTAGCTGCCTCGGTTGTTTCCGCAGAAGCAGCACTCGTTTCCGCCGCACTGCCTGTCTCTGCTGCCTGTGCTGTAGTTTCCGCTGCGCCGGTAGTTGTAGTTGTGCCAGCTGAGGAACCACATGCCGCAAGCGATGCTGTCATGGATGCTGCCACCATAACTGCGATCAGTTTCTTTTTCATAATGAATTTTTCCTCCTCGTCATTAATTCATGGCAAATTATATTTCATATAACGATATTATATGTTTTTAGCAATAGGTCTGCAAGCATCACTTTACATATTGCAGGATAAACTCAATGAGTGCCGGTATATTAAATCCGCCATCCATCATCTGTCCGAGCGCGCTGTTGATAATCGAGATAGCAATCAGCAGAAATCCTGCGGCAATCATAAGAAGCATGAATGTAACCAAGGCAATGATGGTCGTACGGATCGCTCTCTTATTGTCTCCCCCATAAACTGCTGTGGTCGCCATATAATTAAATACAATGCCAAGCGGAAGTGCAAGGATCTCCGCAACAATCGCAAGAAACCAAAGTCCCATCAGCATGCAGAGCACTGAAAAAACATGCACGCAGTCAATAAAAATCCCCGACACCCAAAATACGGAAAGGATATCCCGGATGCCTACATTTCGTCCTGCTCCTGAGACAATCGCAACCAGAAACGGATAGATCATCATATATATGGTATACAGCACAGCCGCCTGCAGACCTGACGCAATACCTCCGGAAAGCAGTCCTCCGGCTAAAAAAGCCGCCACTCCTGTCATAAAAAAGGTCCACGCCGCCCGATGATCCGGATCTGTAAGCTGTGCAGAAAGTGTTGCCTGCGGATCCGCAAAAAAAGCTGTAAAGATCATGCGTACACTGCGGAAATACCCTGTCGTATACACAGGTCTTCTCTTATCTGTCTCCCGCGCCTGCTCCAGGATTTTTTCATATACGCTCTTTTCTGCCATAGTTTTGATATCTTGAGCCCCTGCTTCTGCGGACTTTTCTTCTTTTTCGTCTACCTTTTTGTCTGTCGTAGGATGATCAAGCACCTGCGTACTCACAGCATCAGATCCCCTGGGCGTTGCTGCTCCATCCATCTCCTTATCTTTCAGTGGCAAAGGTAACGGCTCTGGTTTTGCAGCTGCGTCCATCGTAGTCTCCTGAAATGGCATGGATAGGGATTCCGACGGCTCTGCTGCACCCGCTGCTTCCTCAGGTGGCATTGGCATCGGTTCCGGAGCTGTCTCATCGTTCCTGTAGGATGGAAGATCTATGAGCTTGGGTATTGTTACCTTCTGAACCGTAAGCTCCATGACATCACTGCTGTTCTTTTTATATTCTTTATCCTTAAGCTTCTGAAGCTTTTTTTCAAGCTTCCGTATTTTCTTTTCCCTCTTACTGAGCTTTTCCATGTTCCTTTATCACTCTGCTCCCTATGAGTTATCCACATTCAGATCCTTGATTTTATCAGAAAAACTGAACTTTTCAGAGGATTTTCTCAACTTATCCACATTTTTGTCCACATTATGTGCACTATTCCACATGTTTATGCACTTATCTTAGCATACCCCCTGTGATTTCTCAATCTTTCCGGCATGACGTAAAAAAGAGTATAAAAAAAGAGGACCCCATATAATGGAATCCTCTTTATACAACTTAATTTGCAGCCGCTGTAGTTTCAGCAGCTGTGGTTTCTCCGATATTGGCGGTTTCAACCGCTGCGCTGCTTGTCCCCGCAGCTATATTCTCTGCGGCACTGCTCTCTGATGTTTCGGCAGCTTCTGTTTCTGCGGCTGCCTCTGTCGCTGAAGCCGCTGCATCTGTTTCTGCCGCAGCTTCATCCTGCACCGTAACCTTGACCTGACCCTCGAGATACTCAAGGGCAGCATTACGCACAACTTCATTTTTAACGGTCTCTCCACCATACTGCTCAATCAGCTTGATACGGTTATAGGTGGTCCCTGACATCGTAGTCAGTTCATCCGCCAGCTTGTCAATCAGCGCATCCGTTGCTTCAATGCCCTGATCCTTGGCAATCTTCTGAATGATGAAATACTGCTTTGCGTACTGCTCACCCTCAGATTCCATCTCCTTCTTGAAGTCCTCTAAGCTCATGCCGTACTGATTAATATAATCCGCAAGTCCCACACCATACTGCTTTGCCTGCTGGACATTACTGTAGATCAAAAAGTCGGTGCCATACTGCTTCATCTCATCTGAGAGTGTAATATCAGATTGATCCACCAGCTGCTGCAGAGCTTCCTGCTGGATATTGCTGTGATACTGATTATCGAAGGTTTCCTCCAGCATTTCTTTTATCTGCTGACGGAATTCATCCGCTGTCTGAGCCGTCGTCTGATCATAGCTCTTAACCCACTCATCGGTAAGCTCTGTGGGTACTCGCTTGATGGTATTTACAGTGACCGCAAACTGTGCAGCCTTTCCTGCAAGATCCGCCTGTTGATAATCCGCCGGAAATGTCACATTCACCGTAACCTTATCACCAGCCTTAGCTCCAACCAGCTGATCCTCAAATCCAGGGATGAATTTTCCGGAACCAAGCTTAAGATCATATCCCTTGGAGGAGCCTCCATCAAAGGCTTCTCCATTGATCGTACCCTCATAGTCAATATTGACGGTATCTCCTTCCTCTGCCGGACCATCGACTTCCATCAGGTGCTGCGGAAGGATGTACTGAATCTGCTGATTCACCATTTCATCATCTACCACGGTTTCCGGTGCCGTTGTAACCTCAATTGTACTGAAATCCGGCATCGTAATGGTACCCATCTTGGAAAGTGCCGGTGCTTTTGGCTTTTCCGTAGCTTCCATCTTTTTCACTTCCGGATTGTCCTCGGATATTTCCGATGAGGTTGCTACATCATCTGCTGTAGCAGTGTCTGCCGCCTGTGTGGTTTTAGCCGCATCCGGAGTGGATTTCCCACAGCCCGCTGCAGCAATCACCATGGAAACTGCTGCTGCAGCAATGAGTATTGTTCTTTTTTTCATTTTTATGATCTCCTGTTATATTTTCCTGCGCTGTCGATATACATTTTACGATATACGAAGCTCTCGCAGATGTACCCGCATAAACCCTATTACTGTACGAGCGCTGTCAGCAATTGTCAATCCCTTTAACGGTTAAACGCCCGGAAGGCACGGTATGTATAATAGACATCCAGCTTGGAGGTAATCTCAAAGGGCGCATGCATGGCAAGCACCGGAACTCCCAGATCCACCGTATCCACATTCATATCCGCAATAAACATGGCGATGGTTCCGCCGCCGCCTGCATCTACC
>DJXY01000126.1 GCA_002449915.1 Oribacterium sp. UBA6992 | reverse complement strand
CGATCGGCACCTCCAGGGATCAGCTGGAACAGCCGGAATACGAGGCTATGGCACGGATCCTTGAGAAGCATGACATTCACAAGGTGCTCATGAACGGCGGCAATGGAACCATGGATACCTGCGGTAAGCTTTATAAGACCTGTAAGGCGATGGGAAATGATATCCTTGTGATGGGGATCCCCAAAACCATGGACAATGATCTTGCCATTACGGACCATGCTCCCGGCTATGGCAGTGCGGCAAGATACGTGGCGGAGAGCACCAAGGAGCTGGTGCAGGATGTCAAGGGGTTTCCGATCCATGTGGTCGTCCTGGAGGTATCTGGAAGAAATGCTGGCTGGATTACCGCTGCCAGTGCTCTTGCGGCGGATGGTAACGGAGAAGGTCCGGATCTTATTTATCTGCCGGAGCGTCCTTTTGATGAGGATCGCTTTATCTCGGATGTAAAGCGGCTCTTGGAAAAGAAAAAGGGCATTGTTGTCGTAGCCAGCGAGGGACTGAAGGATAAAGACGGTAATCCGATCGTAGAACCGATTTTTAAGGTTGGCAGATCTACGTATTTTGGAGATGTGGGAACGCATCTCGCCAACGTCGTCATTCGCAGGCTTGGATATAAAGCCCGCGGTGAAAAACCGGGGCTGCTCGGGAGATGTTCTATCCTCATGCAGAGTACGGTGGACCGCGAGGAAGCAAGGCTTGCCGGTGAGCTTGCCTGTCAGGCGCTTCTTAGAGGAGAAACCGGTAAGATGGTAGGGTTTAAGCGCATTTCTACAGAACCTTATCAGGTTGAGCCGATTCTTATAGATATTGATGAAGTCATGCTGCATGAAAAGACTTTGCCGGATGAATTTATCAATGCAGAAGGCAACGGTGTGACCGAAGCATTTAAAACATGGGCAAGACCTCTCATTGGGCAGGGACTCGATGAGATGATTTCATTTAATTAATTGAAGGAGGATTTCACGATGCTTGTACCAATGAGAGCAGTGCTGGAAGCAGCAGATAAAGGTAATTATGCACAGGGAGCATTTAATGTTAATGCAGTCTGCCAGATCAAGGCAGCGATTGAAGTGCATGAGATGCTCAGGAGTCCGGCACTTCTGCAGGGCGCAGATCTTGCAAACGGATTTATGGGTGGCCGAGCAGACTTTAAAAATTCGACACTGGAAGATAAGAAGCGTGGAGCTAAAAACATTGCGGATGCAGTAAAAAAGTATGGAGCGGACAGCACAATTCCGGTAGTGATTCATCTGGATCATGGCAAGAATTTTGACTCCTGCATTGCTGCTGTAGAGGGTGGATATACCTCTGTAATGATTGACGGTAGCTCACTTCCATATAATGAGAATGTTGAGCTCACGAGAGAGGTCGTAAAGTATGCGCATGAAAGAGGCGTCACGGTAGAGGGAGAGCTTGGCGTGCTCGCCGGAGTTGAGGATGATGTATTTGCGGATAACTCTACGTATACCAATCCGCTGACGGCAATTGATTTCTTCCGCAAGACCGGATGCGATGCACTTGCCATCAGTTATGGCACAAAGCATGGCGCCAATAAGGGCAAGGATACCAAGATCCGTAAGGAGATCGTGATTGCCATCAAGGAATGTATGCGTCATGAGCATATCAACGGATTTCTGGTAAGCCATGGCTCCTCTACGGTTCCGGCTTATATAGTTGAGGAACTGAATGCCCTCGGCGGAAAGATTACCAACGCCTATGGCATTGATGTAAACCAGCTGGTTGAGGTATCTCACTGCGGCATCAATAAGATCAACGTCGATACGGATTTACGACTTGCAGTCACCAGAAACCTGAGAGAACTGTTTACAGAGGATACCGACCTGCGTAACAGTGCATCCATCGGACCGGTATATGAGCTGCTTGAGAAGTATCCGGAGCAGTTTGATCCAAGAGCCTTTTTTGAGCCTATCATGGATACGGTTATGTATGGTACAATAGGAGATGATGATATGGCACGGCTTGTCAAGGTTGTTGAGGCAGGTGTCAAGGAAGCGCTTGCTCCACTGATTGTCAAGTTCGGAAGCTATGGCAAGGCACCGCTGGTAGAAACGGTAACTCTGGAGGAAATGGCTGAGCGGTATCGGAAGCAGGGCATCTGATGTTCTGGTATTTTGTGCCGGTATTTAATGCAGAACTTATAGCAGAAGCTTACTAAAAAGAACTGCAAAAGCGTATTGTATCATGCAGCATGAAGCATGTTTAGCAGTGTGGAGGAAAACATGAAACATTTTGAGTTTGAATATGGACAAGGAACTTTAGGCGCGGATCTGCCGGACTCAACAGATGTATTTATTCCTGGTGAGACTGTACCGGATCCTCCGTATATCCCGGAGGATCAGCTTGAGTCAGCATATAAGGAGAGTCTTGCACATCCGATCGGGATGCCTCCAATCAAGGAGCTGGTTCATAAAGGCTCTAAAGTAGTATTTGTCGTTCCGGATCGTGTCAAGGGCGGCGAACAGCCAACGAGCCATCGGAAGCTTTCCATCCGGTATATCCTGGAGGAGCTTTACAGCGCAGGCGTAGAGAAGAAGGATATCCTGTTTATCATCTCCAATGGTCTCCATCCGAGAAGCAAACCGGAGGATGCCAAGGCAATCTTTGGACCGGAGCTTTTTAATGAGTTTTGGTATACCGGACAGATTATGAGCCATGATTCCGAGGATAAGGAACACATGGTGGATCTCGGAACTACCAAGCGTGGTGACAAGGTGCATATGAACCGCTATGTGTTTGAGGCGGATCTTCCCATCCTGATCGGACATGTACAGGGTAATCCTTATGGCGGCTACTCCGGCGGATATAAGCATAGTGCAACCGGTATTACGGACTGGGAGTGCATCGGCGCGCATCATGTACCGGATGTTATGCATAAGCCGGACTTTACCCCGGTCAACAACGGTTCGCTGATGCGGCATAAGTTCAATGAGATCAGTATGCATATGGAGGAGAAGATGGGACATCCGTTTTTCTGCTGTGATGCTGTACTG
>DJXY01000134.1 GCA_002449915.1 Oribacterium sp. UBA6992 | reverse complement strand
TTCCCGATGAGGATCAGAATCACGGCAATCACAAGGAACTTAAAGCCGCGTTTCTTAAAGCTCTCATCATTTTGCTGAAATCCCGGGACCAGCTGCATGAGCGCATAAATCAAGAGCACCACTCCGCAGACATAGAGAATCTCCATAAAAAGGTTTAGAGGGTTAACAGCCTTAATCGTATCCAGCAATTGTCTACGCAGGTCTGTCTGTGCCGCAGCTGTACTTTCCGCAACAGCTGCACTTCCAGCTGCCGCAGTACTCGCTACAGTAACTGCATTTCCGCCTGCAACTATGCTCTTTTCTGCTGCAGCGGCTGACGCCTTTGTTGTCTCTGTCATTTTACCGAGCAATACAGGAAGACGAAGTAAAAAATAATTCATAATCCAAGTCCTTTTTATATCCTTTTTATATATAATCCACTTTAACTCTTTGTCGGATCAAATCCATCAAATATAAAAACCTGGAAATGCTTTCGTGCCTGCGTAAGCTCCTCCGGCGTATGAATTGTCCAGGCAAAATTCTCTACCGGAAAAAGCTTTCGGATCAGGCGGTACGAGAACTGGTTAAAATATTTATGATTATAGGAGATAAAATCCGGCCTTGCAAGGAAATTAAACAGGAGATTACTGAGCGCAAACTGCGCGATCCTTGGTTGATCCTCCTCATCCTTAAAAAAGTTTGTAGCAAGCTGCCCTCTCAGCACATATGGACGGTGAAAGCGAAACCATGCCGTAATCAGCGGATGGAAGCTTTCCATGCACCAGATCCCATGATACTGGTCCATCACCTTGGCAACCTCCCGCGCGGTTTTTTTCCAGTCACCATCCGGCTTGATCTCAAGCACAAGCGGAACTTTGCCGGCAATGACATTCAAGACCGTCTGAAGCTCCGGGATATGCTCCCCGGAGTCAAGCAGCGTCTCCTGCCGCACCTCCCGGAACCTGGACATCCAGAGCTTCCGGTTTGTGCCGCACATCCGCTTCATATTTTCATCATGAAAAACCATCAGATGCCCGTCTGTCGTCATCTGCACATCCATCTCAATTCCAAATCCCCGGGCGATGGCGCGCTGGAACGCAGGCATGGAGTTCTCGGGATGATCCGTACCGTTTTTAAAAAAGCCACGATGCGCGATATAGGTTTCTTCAAATGGCTTCATGCGGCGTCCCCGGTCCTCTCCGGGTTTGATCCCGTAAAGATATGTCGTAAGCGTCGTAAGTGTTGCCAGAGCGCCAAAACGTGAAATTTTTTCCAGCTGCTTAATCTTATGTTTCAATAGATGCCATCCTTCCGGATTCCCTGCGTTTTATGCTCTGATGTACAAGCCTCCGCAAGGCGAATCCGTATACTTTATATCACAGAACAAGATCTGCAAGGAAACATTATAGCAGATATTTCAGTAAATTTTTATATTTCAAGACAGCAAAAAAGGCCGCCATTACTGACGACCTTTTCATTATGAGTTTTTCAGTTTATCCTGGTGCTGCGAATGTTTCCGGACCGGAGGCATTCGCTTCCATCAAACTGGCAGACCCGGATTAAGCCTCCTCGATGGCGCCTACCGGGCAGTCCTGCATTGCCTGAGCAGCGCTCTCTTCTGCGCCTGCCGGAACTTCTTCCGCGATTGCGTGCGCAACGCCGTCATCACCAACCTTAAAAACCTCCGGGCAAGTGCCTTCACACATGCCGCAGCCAATACAAGTGTCATTTACAACATACTTCATAATTGCCTCCTAAAATGAATGGTATCTATGTGATCAACCGTGAGATGTCGTGCTTGCTCACATGGTGAGGAGCAGTGCCATCTTGAAGCGGCTGTTGACAGCTTTAACATAATGGCGGCCGTTTTTATCAAACTTGAAATTGTCGCCTGCATGCAGGGTATATTCCTTTCCCTCATATCCGATGACGCCTTCTCCATCCAGCGCCCAGATCAGTGCCTCGCCCGGCGCCGCATGCTCGCTGAGTCCGGTTCCCTGATCAAAGCTCATGAGTGCGAGTGTCAGGTGATCCTCATCGATCAGATCCATGTTGACAATTTTGCCCTCCTGATACGGGAGCAGCTCTTTTAATTTAAAAACACTGCCGGATTTTAAAATCTCATTCATCTTGGCATCCTCCTTGAGTGTGATCTCTGTATACACGGCTTCTTTGCCGGTCCTTAAGCCGATCGGGATATTGACCGGAGTTACGAGCAGCTCCCCGGCGGCAAGTACCGGCGAATGAAGGCTTTCCGCGCCTGCTCCAATCGTCTCGACGTTTCCCTCCTCCATATAAATGAGCTTCGGATAAGCATAGCTCTCGGCGCTGATCCGGGTACCGGCTCCCATCGAGAAGTACGTGATGCCAAAGTCGTTTTCGTCGCTCACAAGCTTGGAGATGGTGCATCCCGGCACGGGACGATTGTCTTCTGCGATTTTGAAAATCCTTCCTGCGGTTTCTCTCATGTCATTTCCCTCCCTGTAGTATTATGCTACCGCAGATTCCCTGGGATTTCCGTCACATAGGTTACGGATTTAAGTTTTTACTATTATTTTCAGCGCGGGTAATTTAAAAGTAGTTATCGAGTAATTTTTGTTTTAGAAGACAAGGGTATTACGCACATGGTCCCAAAAACAGATAAAAAATGCAGCTGAAGAAAATCGCTCTCCAACTGCACTTTTATGATTATGCCTTTATGGTAATAAAAAAAGCCACAAGCCGGACTTGAACCGGCGACCTACGCATTTCGAATGCGTTGCTCTACCAACTGAGCCATTGTGGCAACTTCCACAATATACCATATTCTGATCGGATTTTCAATATGATTTTTTAAGATTAAGGCTT
>DJXY01000092.1 GCA_002449915.1 Oribacterium sp. UBA6992 | reverse complement strand
TGCAGATCTGGAAAGTCAGCTTGCGATTGTGCTTCGCGCGGGGATCTATCATCATAATGCGGCGGATGCACCGGTGGATTTCCTTACCGGCATGTATAATGCCAAGTATGCCTCAGATCTTGCGCGGGATGTGACAAAAAGCGACAAATATCTCCTGATCTATGATGAAGCCATGCATGAAGAGAGAGTGAAGGAGAGCTTTGTCCACCATAAATTCCATCAGGCACTGGAAGCAGGGAAGTTTGTACCATATTATCAGCCGATTGTCGGTTCCCTCAGTGGAACCACCTGCGGCTTTGAGGCGCTGAGCCGCTGGATGGATCCGGAAAAGGGACTAATCTCTCCTAATGACTACATTCCCTATCTTGAAAAAATGAATGAAGCCTATGCACTGGATCTTTATTTCCTGGAGAGGGTATGTCAGGATGTGCATCAGCACCGGGAGCTTTTTAGAGATGGAATTTTTGTCAATGTAAATCTCTCACAGACGGACTTTGAGATTGTCAACATACCGGAAGAGATCGACCGGATTATCGAAAAATATCAGGTACCGAAGGATGTAATACAGTTTGAAATTACAGAATCCGCTTTTGCCAATACAAAGCTTTTACATCAGGTAGTGACAGATCTCAAGAACCGGGGATATAAGGTGTGGATGGATGATTTTGGAGTAGGAGAGTCATCGCTCTCTGCTTTCCACAATTATCAGGTGCAGGGAGTGAAGCTGGATCAGTCCTTCTTTGCTGATGTCACAAATAAAAGAACACAGATCATTATCCGAAGCATTGTGGACTTAAGCCACGATACGGGCAGTATGATGATTGCGGAGGGAATTGAAAATCAGGATCAGTTATGGTTTGCACGGCAGTGGGGGATCAACTATATACAGGGATTTTATTACAGCAGGCCCGTACCGCTCGATGAGCTGCTGAAAAGTCCGTTTGCCGGAAATCTTACCAATGAGCATATTGACTATGTTTACCAGCATGCTGCAGATCTGAGTCTGCATAGCGCAATTAGTATGCAGCGCCTTAGTCTAACAGTAGAGATGCCGTTGCTATACTGTAAAGCTGTATTGGAATTATCTGGAGAGCTTTATCTTCTGCGTGCTGACGATGAAATGGTGGATCTTCTTAAAGAGAACATCTATACGGAAAACTCGAAATTAATTTTCAGGAAGGATGCACCTATCACCGCAGCTCTTAAAGATGCCATGAGAAGTTTACATTCAACAGGAAACATTACGGAATTTCCGATTACCCTTGCTCAGATACGACTTCGCGGACGCGTTTCGTATCTGACAGGCTTGCCTGATCATTCCAAAATCATTTATGTTCTGGAACTATCGGATTTTCAGATGCATTTTATCCCTGCGTAAAAAGGCGGATGGCAGATAGGAAGCTTTCGGACTATGTCTTAAATTAAAAGCAAGCAATTTAGTAGGAATTATTGACAAAAGTCTGCTGTGGTGATAGAGTTTCTGTAAATTCCTTAAATCCTATGGGAATTGTAGACTTTAATCTTAACAGGAGGAAATGGTCATGCGAGCAAACAGTAGTACTGCAAATATGAATCAGGCTTGTTGCTGCTGTTGTTGCTGTATGGATATCCATATAGCCGCTTTGGCATGCCGATGATTCCTGAGCTGTGATACAGTTGATAAGAGAACGGGTGCGCCAAGGCTGGCGGCCCGTTTTTTGTTTCCCATAATAAAAAGGAGACTTCAGACTGTATATCAATTTGAGCAAAAGATAAGTCAGGAAGGAGCCATATCATTTTGGATTGGACATTTATACAGGAATATATCCCGATGTACGTTGAGGCGGGGGAGCTTACGTTGACCATAGGAATCCTTGGCATCATCCTCTCGATTCTGATCGGTATGATTGCAAGCGCAATTGAGTATTATAAGATCCCGGTGCTTCGGCAGATTGTATCAATTTATGTTGAGTTAAGCCGTAATACACCGCTTCTTGTACAGCTTTTCTTTTTATATTTCGGGCTTCCCAAAATCGGCATTCGCTGGTCCTCGGAGCTGTGCGGAATTGTCGGTCTCAGCTTCCTCGGAGGGTCCTATATGACAGAAGCATTCCGCTCCGGACTTGAGACTGTCGAGCCAATTCAGAAAGAGTCCGCACTGAGTCTTGGATTTACGCCTCTTGAAACGATGATAGATGTTATACTTCCGCAGGCACTTGCGGTTACTGTTCCGTCACTCGTTGCCAATGTCATCTTTCTTATCAAGG
The DNA here is from genome assembly GCA_002449915.1 of Oribacterium sp. UBA6992. Lineage (GTDB taxonomy): Bacteria > Bacillota > Clostridia > Lachnospirales > Lachnospiraceae > Oribacterium. The sequence goes on along the minus strand of DJXY01000092.1, from coordinate 13,492 downwards.
AAACCTCCGTTTTTAGCGGTATCGCGCTTGCGGATCTGATGTATGTAGCCAAGGATCTGATTGGTCTTTATTATAAGACGCCGGAGGCGCTGTCGATGCTGGTTCTTGCTTATCTCATCATTTTACTGCCGGTTTCCATTATCGGAACATTACTTGAAAGGAGGCTTCGCTATGCTGGTTTTGGCAATTGACGCGGCTAGAGAGCCTGCCATTTCCATTTTGTTCCGCGGCAATAATTTTGTAAGACTTCTGGGAGGACTTTGGGTTACCATCCGGATTTCAATGATTTCTGCGGTACTTTCGATTCCGCTCGGCATTTTGTTTGGTATTTTTATGATGCGCAAAAATCCTGCAGCAAAGGCGGTAAGCCGTGTCTATCTTGATTTTATCCGTATCATGCCGCAGCTTGTGCTTCTCTTTATTGTCTATTTCGGTACGACACGTGCATTTGGTATAAATCTGTCGGGTGAGCTCAGCGCGATTATCGTCTTTGTGCTATGGGGCACGGCTGAGATGGGAGATCTTGTGAGAGGTGCGCTCAGCAGCATTCCAAAGCACCAGTATGAGAGCGCTGCAGCACTTGGTATGACACCGATGGAGATCAATATCTACGTTATCATACCGCAGACTCTGAGGCGTCTGATCCCGCTTGCCATCAATCTGATTACGCGTATGATCAAGACGACCTCACTGATTGTGCTGATTGGTGTTGTGGAGGTACTTAAGACCGGGCAGCAGATCATAGATGCCAACCGTTTTGCATTTCCGACAGCGGCATTGCCGATTTACGGAGTCATATTTTTTCTATACTTTTTTACTTGCTGGCCGATTTCTTTACTGGCGAAATATCTTGAGAAACGCTGGAAAAACTGATGGGAGGAGATAAGATGGCTGAAGTTCAGCTTAGCATAAAAAATCTGCATAAATCCTATGACAGACTTGACGTTCTTAAAGGTGTGGATCTGGATGTCCATAAGGGCGAGGTTGTAGTATTGCTCGGGCCGTCGGGCTGCGGTAAATCCACTCTGCTTCGATGTATCAATGGTCTTGAAACGATCAATGAAGGCACGATCACTCTGGATGGAGAGGTGATCTCCGGCAAAAGCCAGGCAGAAATGTCAAAGTACCGCCAGAAAATCGGTATGGTGTTCCAGAGCTATGATCTCTTTCCGCATAAAAACATTATAGATAACATTACAATGGCGCCTAGAAAGGTACAGGGCAGAGATAGGGTGTCGGCAGAGAAAGAGGCAAGAGATCTGCTTGCAAGGGTCGGACTTCTTGACAAAGAGAAGGCATTCCCACGGATGCTCTCGGGTGGACAGAAGCAGAGAGTCGCGATTGTGCGGGCACTTGAGATGCATCCGGAGATGATGCTTTTTGACGAGGTTACAGCGGCACTGGATCCGGAAATGGTCCGGGAGGTACTGGATGTCATGCTGGAGCTCGCAGGACAGGGACTTACGATGCTGATTGTGACACATGAAATGGCATTTGCGAGAGCGATTGCGGATCGCATTATCTTTATGGATGGCGGTCATATCGTAGAGCAGTCCGATCCGGAAACATTTTTTACACATCCCAAAACGGATCGGGCTAAGGAATTTCTGGAAAATTTTGAGTTTGTTGCCAGAAAAAGAAAAAACGATAGTGTGTAACTCCCAGGCTGTCCGGAAAGCCGTGGAGATGCATATAGATGCCGGAGCACCGGCGTTACAAAGATAATAAAAACAATGATGCCCATGGATGGAAGTCAATAAAGCAAACTCTATGAGGCAGGTGAGTTTTGAGAGGAGTAATTATTATGAAAAAATCATTGACAGTTATTGCAGCGGCACTGGTATCTTTAGGGCTTGCTGCATGCGGCTCCCAGGGAGCAAAGGACGCATCTCAGGCTTCGACAGCGGCAGCTTCTTCTGATGCAGCAGTAACAGAAGGCGCATCCAAGGCTGAGGGGACGTCTGATTCCGCGCAGGAATCCAAGGCAGCAGATGCTAAGGACAGCGGCGCAGCAAGCAGCTTCCGGACAGTAGATGAAATCAAGTCCTCCGGCACCATCAAAATCGGCGTGTTCTCGGATAAGGCACCGTTTGGCTATGTAGATGACAAGGGTGAGTATCAGGGATATGACGTATACTATGCGCATAGAATTGCAGATGACCTTGGTGTGAATGTTGAGTTTACGTCACTGGATCCCGCTTCCCGTGTAGAATATGTAGCTACCGGAAAGGTTGATATCACACTTGCAAACTTTACCGTTACACCGGAAAGAGCAGAGCAGGTTGACTTTGCGCTTCCGTATATGAAGGTTGCACTGGGAGTAGTTTCTCCGGACAATGCTGTAATCAAGTCTGTAGACGACTTAAAGGGCAAGACATTGATTATTGCCAAGGGCACAACGGCAGAAACCTATTTTGAGAAAAACTATCCGGATATCAAGCTCCAGAAGTATGATGCTTATGCAGATGCATATAATGCGCTGCTGGATGGCAGAGGAGACGCTTTTTCAACAGATAACACAGAGGTCATTGCCTGGGCTAAGGCCAATCCAGGATTTACGGTAGGTATTGAAACGCTTGGCGATTATGATACCATTGCAGCTGCTGTAGCTAAGGGAAACACCACTCTCCTTGATTTCCTAAACGATGAGATTAAGACTCTCGGAGAGGAGAAATTCTTCCATAAGGATTATGAAGAGACTCTGAAGCCGGTATTTGGTGATAATACAGATCCGGACTCCATGGTAGTTGAGGGCGGCGTTATAGAGTAAAGTGGGGTATTTCATTATAGATGCCAGTGAAACAGATATCCAAGCCGGATATTCTAAGCTGCCATAGAAAATAAAAAGGGGTTGTCGCTTGCACTGAACCTTTGGTCAGTGAGCGGCAACCCCTTCTGTAGTATCAGGAATCATCCGGCAGTGAAATCATCATAAGCAACCTGATTCTTGCCGCGGTTTTTAGCCAGATACATGGCATGATCTGCATGCCTGATCATTTCCTGTGTGTCAGCCACTTTATCGGTATATCCGATCGAAGCGGTGAGAGATATGCCTGTGCCATCCTCCAGAGTGATTGTTGTGTTATGAAGCTCTTCTATCAGCTGTGCGGCCAATTCCGATGTATTTAAAGATGGATTCTGGATAAGACCGATAAATTCATCTCCGCCATATCGGAAAAATGAGATGTTGTTGCTAATACTAAAATCCAGCAGCTTTTTGCCTAGCTCATGCAGACACTGGTCTCCGGCAGCATGTCCGAATTTATCATTGACTGCTTTAATATTGTCAAGATCCAGCATGATCAGGGCAGTAATCGGTGCTGTCTTGCCCTGCTCGGCATTTTGCAGTACATCGTACAGATTGAGGCGGCTGTAGAGTCCGGTCAGAAAATCGTAACGACGGTCATGATCTGCCTTGGAGTAAAGATCTCGAACCTTTTTTACTTCCTCCTGCAGATGTTCAGTCTCCAGCTGGCTCTGTAGTTTTTCAGTTTCCAGCTCCTCAATATGTTTTTTCTCTTTAGAGATGTCTACACCGTAAAGAATACTCTCTACATGCCCGTTTTCGGGATTATCAATAAGCTGTGTAGTAATCCTGGACCAGCGGATAGAACGATCATCATAGTAGGATTTCGTCTCCAGCACAATCTGCCGGCGGTTATTCTGATAGGCATTTAATTGCGCTTCCCGTGAAAAGGTCTGGAAAAATGCTTTTTTCCCGTCCTCGTCTGGTACAAAAGAGCCGATCCTTAAGATCAACTCATCTACATTTTTAACGTTTTGAATGTTTCTTGCATTTTGAGCGGGTCCTCCGGAGCTGATCCACTTATCTGCCGTGAGATCCATATGGAATACTCCTTGTCCCTCGGGGATGGATTCCAGAATTGCGCGGATCTGGCTTGCATATCGGAGCTGCGCCTCTTTTGTATTGGTAACTTCTCTGCCGTACTCTATAAATACAGGTTTTCCATTCCAGTTAGTAAGGCGGGCAGTGAGTGCAAAAACATGATTTCCGTCATCCACTTCGAGACTCTTTTCGGTCGCGGTCCCCATCTGCTTCAGTGGGCAGTGTCCGCAGGGAGCATTCAGACCCATCATATACTCATAACACTTTTTGCCCTGATATGGCTCATCCGGATGACCCGAGACTTCCCGTGTCAATTGGTTGGCATAGATCATATGGTAATCCTCGGGCGAGCATGCCTGGATATACTGCCCGTCATGGTCTATGAGATCCAGGAGATTATGCAGATCGATATTTTTTTCCGGATACTCCTCTTTTACATTTTGAGTTTTTTGAATCGCATCCTGGGAGGTTATGAGATACTCACGGAATCTATCCGCATCCATAGGCTTGGCATAAAAATATCCCTGGATATAGTCGCAATGGCAGTCCTTCAGAAAGTCATTTTGCTGGAGATTTTCCACGCCTTCGGCGACAGTTGCAAGCCCGGCTTTATGGCACATCTCGATGATCGACGCGACAATAGAACGGGCAATCGGCTGGGTCTCGATCCGGTCGATAAAGCTTTTATCAATTTTGATTACATCCAGGGGATAGCGTCCGAGCATACCTAAAGAGGAGAAGCCTGTGCCGAAATCGTCGAGGAGGATTTTAGAGCCGTTTTTCTGAAACAGCGAGAGATAAAAGAAACAGCTCTGCTTTAAAATAGCAACCGAGGTTTCTGTAACCTCATAATTTATGGCACCCTGCATGAGTCCGCTTTTATTACTTAACAGAAAGATGTCATTCATGAGATCATCATTATAGAAATCCTGTCTGGACAGATTAATGGAGACGGGAATATATTTCTGATGAAGCTCCTGCATGCTTTTTTGAAACTGATATACCTGTTTTAATACATAATGGTACAGTTCAGAGATCAGACCATTTTTTTCCAGAGCAGGGATAAAATCCGCCGGAGAAATTAAACCAAGCTCAGGGTGATGCCAGCGGATCAGGGCTTCCGCAGAGCTGGGCTTGCCGTCCAGGGTACGGACGATCGGCTGAAAATATACTTTTATATTTCCATTTTTCAGGCTGCTCTGAAAGGAAGATAGTATTTCTGCCTGATTGACATATGCGTTATGCATAGCAGAATCAAATATAGCCACGTTTCCTTGCTCCTGAGAATCTACGGTTTCATTAGCGAGGATAGTTCTGTCGATCATGTGAGACACATCAATGGAAGTATCGTCGATCAGATAGACACCGCATCTTAGATGCAGATGTACATTGCGGCTGCCGTTTTTCCATTGCTGCTCCAGCAGGCTTTCCAGACGATTATTATTAAGATTTGTTTTTTTTGTGAGGAAAAGAAAGCAGTCAGCATCCAGACGGGAGGAGACTACTGGCTTGATCCAGCTCTCACGTAATGTATTAAAGATGAACTTTAAGATTTCGTCTCCGCACTTAATGCCAAAAATATCATTTAATGCCTTGAAATTACGGAGATCAAACAGGACCATGGCATAATCTGTTGGATTGGCATGCTGGAACAGAAGTTCCGTATCCCGGATAAAGCCTTTCCTTGAGCAGCTGTCGGTCAGAGTATCATAGTATTCATGTTCCAGAAGCCTTGTGAGTTCATCATGATTGCTGGGAAGCCGTGTGGATATCATGGCACGCTCCCCTACAGTACTGAGTACAAGAGCATGACCCTTTCTGCCATCCTCCAGTTCCATATCTACAGCATCAACCGTTTCATTTATGCCACGGATCGGATCCATATAGGTCTTAGGACCATGGATGTGATTGGCAACCGGGCAGGGTGGGCAGGGTTCATCCAGGTTCATGAGGCAGTGATAGCATTTTTTGCCCTTTTTAAGCTGGGGATAGAGAGACTTTATGGTATCATTACAGCTAACCACATTATAATCTTCATCAATAACATATACACCGGAGGATTTTTGTTTCATAGGCTTCATCGTTTTTCCTTTTGCCACAGGGCTGCCATGATATCAGACCACCAGAGCAGTGACTTTTTTCTTATGAAAATACTTATATATTATCATGGATGTGTAATAATGGCAATGCAGAGATGGATTCTCTACTTGACAAAAAGGTGACGCCTTACTACTTGCGATGCAGAGCTTCAAGTAATGCAGAGATTCCAGCTTGACAAAGTCTGAGAACGAGATTAGAATCAGGAAGAAATTAATAAAGAAATCGTTGATGAGGAGAGTAACCCGAGCTTAAGCTTGAGAGAGGAGCCGTATGGTGCGAGGCTCTGTGGAGGTTCCGGTGAAGACCACCTCGGAGAGATCCTTAATCGGATACGTTGATTACTTTATAATCTTTCAAGCGGCTGGATCTGAGCATTCAGCAATTTGGGTGGAACCGCGAGTGATATCGTCCCAATCTGTCATAGTTTATAGACAGATTGGGATTTTTTTATGAAAGAATTGCAAAGTGACAGTAAGCTTCCCCAAAGGGCTTTTTGTTGCGGTGAGGAGTATCATATGGAGAGAGAAGAGTATTTACAGGTTTACCGGCATTCTCTGGCACACATTCTGGCTAAGGCTGTGATTGAGCTGTATGGTAAGGATGTTCAGTACGCGATCGGACCTCAGATCGAGGATGGCGCGTACTACGACTTTGTACTTCCGGAGGGAAAGAGCATTACCGAGGCTGATTTCAAGACCATCGAGAACAAGATGCACGAAATCATCAAGAGAAGGGAAGCATGGACCCGGAAGGAGGTTTCCAGAGAGGAGGCTCTCGAGCTTTTTAAGGATCAGAAGTTCAAGACAGAGTTGATCAAGGAGCTTCCGGAGGGGGAGACCATCACCGTATATTACACAGGCGATGATTATGTGGATCTTTGCCGCGGACCTCATGTAGAAAATTCACAGGAGCTTATGAGCGCTGCTTTTCAGATTCACAGCTGCTCCATGGCATACTGGAGAGGTGATGAAAAGCGGGAGCATATGCAGCGGGTTTACATGTATGCATATCCCAGCAAGGACGAGCTGAAGCAGCATGTTAAGATGATTGAGGAAGCAAGAGAGCGGGATCATAAAAAGATCGGCGCTCAGCTTGAGCTCTTTATGTTTAACGAGACTGCTCCTGGTATGCCGTACTGGCTGCCTCGTGGATGGCAGATGTATCAGGCACTTCTCAAGTACAGCCGTGAGGTACAGAGAAGACATGGCTATACAGAGATTGCCGCGCCGCTCATCAATAATAAGAAGCTGTGGCTGATTTCCGGTCACTGGGCACATTATCTTAACAACATGTTTATTGTTCCGGGACTGGATGGCTATACCAGTGCGGATGCCAATATTGAGGATGTAGTAGAGGATCTTAAGGACGCGGATGCTGCCAAGAAGCAGGTAAAGATCCAGGCAGGATCGGTTGTATATAACCGTGAAAATCCGGATACCATGGCTGCAAAGCCGATGAACTGTCCTAACGCAATGCTTACCTATAAGAGAAAGAATCGTTCTTATAAGGAGCTGCCGATCCGCTACAGTGAGTACGATGTACTGCACCGCAAGGAGAAATCCGGACAGATGAATGGTCTGTTCCGTGTACAGGAGTTCCGTCAGGACGATGACCATACCTTTGTCATGGAGTCTCAGATCAAGGAGGAGATTGCAGATATCATCTCCATCGCAGATGAGGTTTACAAGACCTTTGGCGTAACCTATCGTGCAGAGCTGTCCACAAGACCGGATGACTTTATGGGGGACATTGAGGTCTGGAATCGTGCAGAGGCAGATCTCAAGCAGATCCTTGACGAGCAGTATGGCGAGGGCGGCTATGAGATCAATGAAGGTGACGGTGCATTCTACGGACCTAAGATTGATCTCCAGATCAAGGATGCGCTCGGCCGTGAATGGCAGTGCGGTACTATCCAGCTTGACTTCCAGCTGCCGCATAATTTCGGTCTTACCTATACAGCAGAGGATGGCAGCCAGCAGATGCCTGTTGTAATTCACCGTGCAATCTACGGCTCCCTGGAGCGGTTTATCGGCATCGTCATTGAGAACTTCAAGGGCAACTTCCCGTTCTGGCTGAATCCGTATCAGGTTGGACTGGTTCCGATCCGTGAGGAGCACAACGCTTATGCAAAGAAGGTAGAGGATCTGCTTCTTAAGAATGGTGTACGTGTCGAGGCGGATTATTCGGATAAGAATATGAAGACCAAGATCAAGAACTTTAAGAACTTTAAGGATCCATATATCTTAGTCCTTGGAGATAAGGAAGCGGAGGAGAACACCGTTTCGATCAATGTACGGGGCTCCAACAAGCAGATTCAGAATGTACCGCTGGAGAAGTTTGTCGAGATGTGTAAGGAGCTGAATGAAAAGCATAGCCTGGAGCTGATCCAGTCACTTGACTGAAAGTCAGCAGCTGTAAGCTGAGATGCTGGAGCTGCTTTTCTTACATCGGCGGGTCATTGGTATGGATCATTAGTGTTTACAGAATTTAATATTCACTGTGATTCAAACAGAAAACAGAAATCAAAAGCGAAACCGGTAACCACTCCCCGGTTTCGCTTTTTCTATAATCTGCAATAATTCCCGGATATAGCTAAAAAAAACATGTACTTTTTTATCAGGCTCGGGTAATATAGGCTTGTTATCGTTTTTACTATTTTAAAGGAGTATTTTATTTTATGTCGCAAGGGACCGGCGAATTGATCATCGTCTTGTGCGTTATTTTATCGGCATTTTTTTCGGCAGCGGAGACTGCCTTTAATTCCCTGAATCGTGTCAAGCTGGAAACCCAGTCAGAGCATGGAGATAAAAAGGCGGAAGAGATCCTGAAGCTCCTGGATCAGTATGACAAAATGCTGTCTACAATCCTGATCGGCAATAATCTTGTAAATATCGGAGCAACTTCCGTTGCAACCGTCCTCCTGGTGGAACAGTTCGGCGAACAGCTGGGATCCGGCTTATCTACGATTCTTACCACGATCGTCCTTCTCGTGTTTGGAGAGATTTCGCCAAAATCCATTGCTAAAAACAATGCGGATGCATTTGCACGGTTTTCCGTGTCCTTTGTAAGAGTGCTGGTTTTCATCTTCACACCGCTCAATTTCCTCTTTGGATTATGGCAGAAGCTGCTCCAGAAGCTCTTCCGCCCGGCTTCTGAGGAAACAGTCACCGATGAGGAGATCCTGAGCTATGTAAAAGAGGCGGAGCGCGGAGGTGAGATTGACCGGCAGGAATCAGGTCTCATCCGTAATTCCATAGATTTTAATGAAACGACAGCAGAGGACATCCTGACACCGAGAGTAGATATGGAGGTCCTGGATATCAATGCCTCCAATGAGGAGGTGGCGAATGCTTTTAAAGAGACAAACTTCACCCGGATCCCGGTGTATAAGGACAGCATCGATAATATCCGCGGTATCATCAATCAGAAGGATTTTTACAGTAAGATTTACGGAACCAATCATACGATCAAGGAAATCATCAGACCTGTAATCTTTATGATCCCTAAAAAGCCGATCGGGGAGCTGCTCCGTACCTTTCAGAAAAAGAAAATGCATGTGGCAATCATCCTGGATGAGTACGGCGGTACCGTCGGAATGGTGACGCTTGAGGACATTATAGAGGAGCTTGTCGGAGAGATCTGGGACGAGCAGGAAGAAGCGGTCGAGGACATTCGCAGGATCGACCCCAAGGCGTATGTGGTACGGGGTACGGTCAAGATGGAAGACCTTTTTGATACGATTCATTTTAAACCGAAGGAGGAGATGGAGTCGGAGACGGTCAATGGATTTTTGATGGACCAGCTTGGGCATCTCCCGAGAGAGCGGGAAACGGTGCGGCTGGATCATTTGAAATTCACGGTGCTTAAAACCGGTGACCGCAGGGTGAAAGAGGCGAGAGTGGACATCTTCCCGGCAGCGGAAGAGGATAAGGAACACAAGGACTAAACACCAAGAATACAAAGAGGTAAACAGGCGAATGCTTTTGCTTCGACTTGTGCCATAAACCCCAAGGTGGAGAATTGGAGATAACCATGGAAATAAAAGAACGTAAGGATATGGATCCTGCTTATATGTGGGATCTTAGCACACTGTATGCTTCAGATGAGGCATGGAAAGAGGATCTTGGAAGTCTTAAGGAGCTGCTGGATCACGCCGCAGCGTTTCAGGGAAAATTAAAGGATGCCGGGAGCATCGCGGAGTATTTTAAGGCGGAGACCGCGCTCGAGCTCAAGCTCTCGGATCTTTACTGCTATGCGGAGCTTAGAAATACGGAGGACATGCGGGACGAGACGGCGCAGACGATGCTGTCGATGATAGAAGCCAGGTATGCAGAGGTGGTTTCCCGGATTTCCTTTGCGGAGCCGGAGATTCTGGCACTTCCGGAGGAGGTATTGTCCGGACTTGCATCCAGCCCGGAGCTTAAGGACTATGCCTTTACGGTTGAGAAATTGATTACGGAAAAGCCGCATGTTTTGTCCAAGGAATCGGAGGCATTGCTTGCAGGCTTTAGTGAGGTTTTTCGTGCGCCTGCTAAAATTGCGGAGAATCTCCAGAACGCGGACCTTTTGTTTCAGGATGCAGAGGATCAGAAGGGTGAGAAGCATGAAGTGACACAGGCAAACTATATCCTTCTGCAGCAGTCCGGAGACCGGACACTGCGGGAAGGCGCATTTCGGAGCTTCTATCAGGGATATCAGCAGCATATCAATACTTTTGCGGCTGCATACAGTGGCTGTGTCAAGGCGGCTGTGCAGGAGGCAAGGGTACGGCATTATGGGTCCTCGCGCGAGATGTCCATGGCGGGGGAGCACATCCCGGTGACGGTATATGACAGCCTGATTGAAGCAGTTCATCGTTTTATGCCGGCAATGCACCGGTATGCGGCACTTAGAAAAAAGCTTCTGGGACTGAAGGAGCTTCATTACTATGATCTTTATGCACCGCTTACACCGGGTCTGGATCGTACCTGGACGTATCAGGAAGCGCAGGATATGGTGCTCTCTGCAGTAGCACCGCTTGGAGATGAATATGTGGAGAGAGTACGGGATGCCTTCCGGGATCGCTGGATTGATGTATATCCTAATAAGGGAAAACAGGGAGGGGCATTCTCCTCGGGTACGTATCACTCCAATCCGTTCATCCTGACGAGCTTTACCGGTGATTATAACAGCGTGACAACGATTGCGCATGAAATGGGACATTCGCAGCATACCTGGCTTGCAAACCATCATCAGCCTGCACAGTATGCGGAGTATACGCTGTTTGTGGCGGAGGTGGCATCTACGGTCAATGAAAATCTGCTGGTGGAGCAGCTTCTCAAAAAGACCACGGATCGTAGGGAAAGGCTGTTTCTGTTAAATCAGTATCTTGAGGGATTTAAGGGGACAGTATACCGGCAGACCATGTTTGCGGAATTTGAAAAGCTGGCGCACGCTATGGCAGAGCGGGGAGAGGCACTGACACCGGGAGCACTCAATACACTTTACCATGATCTTACGGTAGAGTATTTTGGACCCGCGCTTGTGATGGATGATGAGGTTAAATACGAGTGGGCGAGAATCCCTCATTTCTACCGTCCGTTTTATGTATATAAGTATGCGACAAGCTACTCTGCAGCGGTTGCAATATCAGAAAAAATCCTTAGTGAGGGCAGCAGCGCCGCTCAAAAGTATCTGGATTTTCTGAGCCTCGGCGGAAGTCAGTATCCGCTGGATGAGTTAAAACAGGCAGGCGTGGATCTTACAACTTCGGCACCGGTGGAGGATGCACTCCGGAAATTTGAGAGCATCCTTGACGAAGCGGAAAATTTGTGAATAGGCAATAAACAACAGGTAATATAAGTGAAGCAAAGCCGGAAACCAGTAATATAGATGGTTTCCGGCTGCTTTTTTAAATTTCTGATAAGGGGACGCTTCGGTGCTCTACATTGGTTGTAAATACAATCTGGGTTTTGGTACGTCCAAACTGCTGCAGCTCATTGATCAGATGATCCATTTCCTCTGTATAACGGAATACGACCTCGATCATCATGGAGTAGTCCCCTGTCACGCAGCTTGACTCGATGACATTGGGGACTTTTTCTATAAAGCTGTAAAATTCCTGCTTCCGCTTGGGATCTACCTGCAGATTGATAAAGCCACGGATATTGAAGCCGAATTTCTGAAAATTGATATCCGCATGATACCCGGTGATAACCCCCGCCTTTTCCAGTCGCTCAATCCGGTTGGTAACCGCAGGCGAGGACAGAAATACCTGATTGGCGATTTCCTTTACCGGCATCCGTGCGTTGTTCTCAAGTATTTCCAGGATTTTAAGGTCAATTTTATCGAGTTCCTTCATACATTTCCTCTGAAACTTTATTTTATTAATCAAATATAGCATTCAGATGAAATTAAACAAGGTCTTTACTTAAAAATATTTACTCGCTGCCTTTGAAACCGTATATTGCCTTCAGAAGGTTAAAGCTACAAGGAGGCAGTGACATGGAGATAAAGACCATTTCGTATCGTACAGAGCAGGACTCGATCGGGGAGATGAAGGTACCAAAGGATGCATATTACGGTGTGCAGACGCTTCGAGCCTGGCAGAACTTTCAGATGACTGGAAACAGGATGCATCCTGCCTTTATACGAAATCTTGCAATGATCAAAAAAGCTGCCGCAATTACCAATCATGGATCCGGCAGGCTCTCATCGGAAAGGATGCTTGCTATTGTCCGGGCATGCGATGAAGTGATGGCGGGAGCATTCGCGGATGCTTTTATCGTGGATCCGATCCAGGGCGGTGCAGGCACCAGTATGAATATGAACATAAATGAGGTGATCGCAAACCGTGCCGGTGAGATTTTGGGCGATGCCAGGGGAAGCTATCAAAAGGTGCATCCTAATGATCATGTCAATATGTCACAGTCGACCAATGATGTCATTCCGACAGCCGGGAAGCTTACGGCGCTGGATCTACTGGCAAAACTCAATCAGAGTCTTGCATCGCTCGCAAACGCTCTTCAGAAAAAATCGCTGGAATTTGATGATGTACTGAAGATGGGGCGGACACAGCTGGAGGATGCGGTACCGATGCGCCTGGGACAGGAGTTCCACAGCTATGCGACCATGATTTTGAGAGTGCAGAAGAGATTAAAGACGGCAGCGGAAGAAATGCATGTCGTAAATCTGGGAGGTACAGCAATCGGTACCGCGATTAATGTGGATCCGTACTATTTTATGCATATTGTACCGGAGCTTCAGGAGCTTAGCGGCTATCCGTTGAAGCAGGCGGAGGACCTCTTTGACGGGACGGAGCATCTCGATAGTTTCTCTGCGGTTTCCGGTGCGCTTAAGGCAGGCGCCATGAGCATTTCCAAGATGTGCAATGATCTGCGGCTCCTGTCCTCAGGTCCGAGAACCGGATTTGGGGAAATCACACTTCCTGCAAAGCAAAACGGTTCCTCCATTATGCCGGGTAAGGTCAATCCGGTCATTCCGGAGGTCGTGAATCAGACTGCGTTTCAGATCGCAGGACTGGATGTGACCATTTCCATGGCAGTG
>DJXY01000199.1 GCA_002449915.1 Oribacterium sp. UBA6992 | reverse complement strand
CATCCGGACAACATGGCAGCAGGCCCGGCTTCCTATGGTATGACAGACACCATGGGCCGTATGCATTCCGATGCTCAGTTCGCAGGTTCCTCCTCTGTTCCGGCTCATGTTGAAATGATGGGTCTGATCGGCGCAGGCAACAACCCCATGGTCGGCATGACCGTTGCGGTTGCAGTTGCGGTTGAGGAAGCTGCAAAGGCAGGACGTTTCTGATCTGACACCGCCCGGTATCTCATCCGGCGGGAAACCGCATGGATTTCTGCTCCGGTTTCCTTCCGGCTGTTCAACTGCCCGGCATCTCATCCGGAGCAGCCGCAGAGACGCCCGGGCTGTATACACCAGTTTCCACGCCCCGGAAACATCCGAACCGGATGTTCCGGGGTTTTTCTTAACGGAGGCACTGTTTCATGAGTTTTTTGCCCGTTTCCAGAGAAGACATGAAAAAGCAGAACATCACACAGCTCGATTTTGTCTATGTCTGCGGCGACGCCTATGTGGACCACCCCAGCTTCGGTTCCGCGATCATCGGAAGAGTCCTTGTTTCCCGCGGCTACAGCGTCGGTATGATCTGCCAGCCCGACTGGAGGGATCCGGCAAGCATCGCTGTTCTTGGTGAGCCGAGGCTCGGTTTCCTGGTATCCGCAGGGAATATGGATTCCATGGTTCTCCACTATACTGTCGCGAAAAAGCGCCGGCACGAAGATCTGTACAGCCCCGGCGGCCGGGGCGACTGCCGCCCCGACCGGGCTGTAATCGTCTACTGCAACCTGATCCGGCGAACCTTCCGGCACACCCCGGTCATCATCGGAGGAATTGAGGCAAGTCTTCGAAGACTCGGCCATTATGACTACTGGTCTGACAAGGTGCGCAGGTCCATTCTTCTGGAGTCCGGTGCGGACCTCCTGTCCTACGGGATGGGAGAGCGCAGTATTGTTGCGATCGCTGACGCTCTCGCCTCCGGCATCCCCGCAAAGGATATTACCTACATCGACGGAACCGTTTACAAGACCAGGGATGAAGAGAGCATCTACGATGCCGTCCGCCTGCCCGATTTCAGCGAGATCAGCGAGGACAGTGAAAGGGGCCGCAGAAAATACGCCGAAAGCTATGCGGTGCAATACGCCAATACAGATCCCTTTCAGGCAAAACGGATCTATGAGGGCTATGGGAACGGTGTCCGCGGCAGCGACGGCTCCGATCACGGGTCCGGGATGACCTATGTCGTCCAGAACCCGCCCTCAAAGCCACTGACGCAGATGGAGATGGACGACATCTACGCGCTTCCCTATATGCGCCGCTGGCATCCGATGTACGACAGGCAGGGTGGAATCCCCGCCCTCGCCGAGATCCGTTTCAGTCTGACCAGCAACCGGGGCTGTTTCGGCGAATGCAACTTCTGCGCGCTCACCATGCACGAAGGCAGAATCGTCCAGGCCAGAAGCCATGAATCCATTCTCCGGGAAGCGCAGCAGATGATACGGGAAAAGGACTTCAAAGGCTATATCCACGATGTCGGAGGTCCCACGGCGGAGTTTCGCGCTCCCGCCTGTGACAAGCAGCTGAAGTACGGTGCCTGCGTGCACAAGCGATGTCTCTATCCCCGCCCCTGCAGCAATCTGCGCGTTGACCACTCCGACTACCTGAAGCTTCTGAAAGAGCTGAGAAGTCTCGACGGTGTGAAAAAGGTATTCGTCCGGTCCGGCTTCCGCTTTGATTATCTCATGGCGGATCCCAACAAGGAGTTTCTCACGGAAATCTGCAAGTATCATGTCGGCGGACAGATGCGTGTGGCGCCGGAGCATGTCTCTGACAATGTGCTTAAGGAGATGGGCAAGCCCGGCGTTGAGGTCTACAACGCATTTATCCGGGAATTTAAAAAAATCAATAAGGAACTAGGTCTCCGGCAGTACATTGTGCCGTATCTGATGTCCTCGCATCCGGGCAGCCGCCTGAAGGACGCCATCAAGCTTGCGGAATATATCAGAGACATGGGCTATATCCCGGAGCAGGTACAGGATTTTTATCCGACTCCGGGTACGGTTTCCACGACCATGTATTACACCGGCATCAACCCGCTTACCATGGAGTATGTTTATGTTCCCAGAAATCCGCATGAAAAAGCGATGCAGAGGGCGCTGATTCAGTATCGGAAGCCGGAAAACTATGACCTGGTGGAGGAAGCATTGCTTAGGGAGCATCGTGAGGATCTCATAGGATACGGACCGGAGTGCCTGATCCGTCCTCGCCGCGCTTCGGATCAAAAAGCAACCGGCAGTAAACGACATAAACATTAGAAAGGCTTTGACATGACACTGCAGCAGCTGAAATATGTGGTAACGGTCGCGGAGCTTGGCAACATCACGGAGGCAGCGCACCGGCTCTTTGTTTCCCAGCCGAGTATCACCAACGCCATCCGGGATCTGGAAAAAGAGATGCAGATCACCATCTTTACGAGGACCAACAAGGGCGTGATCGTATCCACAGAGGGGGAAATCTTCCTCGGATATGCCAGGCAGGTGCTGGAGCAGGCGGATCTCCTGGAGGAGAAATTTAAGGGAGCGGAGGAGCAGAGTCCGCATTTCGCGGTATCCTGTCAGCATTATTCATTCGCAGTGAATGCCTTTGTCGATGTCATCCGCCGTTTCCCGGCATATCAGTACGATTTTACCCTGCGGGAGACAGAAACCCATGAAATTATTGACGATGTGGCGCGTCTCCGGAGTGAGATCGGGATTCTGTACCTAAGCTCGAGAAACCATGAGGTCATCAGCAAGATCATCAAGGCAAATGACCTTGTGTTTCGTGAGCTCTTTACCGCATCTCCGCACGTCTTCATCAGCGCTGCCCATCCTCTGGCAGACCGGACCGCGGTGACGCTTCAGGACCTCGAGGACTATCCCAATCTCTCCTATGAGCAGGGCGAATACAACTCGTTTTATTTTTCCGAGGAGATCCTGAGTACGCTGGACCGCCGCAAGAACATCCGGGTGAGAGACCGCGCAACACTTTTTAATCTCGTCATCGGACTTCAGGGCTATACCGTCTGCTCCGGAGTGATTTCCCACGAGCTGAACGGTGAGCAGATCATCGCAAAGCCGCTGAAGGTGGATGAATATATGAAAATCGGAACGATTACAAGACGCGGCATGCAGCTTAGCCGTTACGGACAGGCGTACATGGAGGCACTCAAGGATCATGTGTCCGAGGAGCAGTAAAAATGGGTTTGAAATAGCCAATAACTATTTCAAACCCTTATTTTTATGTATTTTTCACAATTTCCTCCATTTGCTATACTGCAACATGTCGGGAGAGCTATGAAGCTTAAGAAAGCTTGATAGATTTAATGATAGAATTAGACTTGATAAAAATGCTTTATAGTGACTATCAAGACTTTTGTCTCCGGCAGGTTGAAACGATCTTTTTAAGTTGATGCATTCTGAAAATACAAAGTATATTGCATAGAACCAGGAGGAAAAACATGAGCATTCACGCACCCTATCGTTACGATATTGTCGGCAGTTTCTTGCGTCCGGAGTATTTAAGACATGCAAGAGCAGAGTTTGAAGCAGGTAGATTATCTCATGAAGCTCTGAAGGAGGTGGAAGATCGTGCCATTACCGATCTTGTAAATAAAGAAAAAGCTGCAGGACTGCATATTATTACAGATGGTGAGTTCCGGAGACTCACCTGGCATCTGGATTTTATGTGGGGATTCCAGGGTGTAAAGAGAGTACACAACGATGAGGGTAACACCACCTTTCATGGGGAAGCAGCCGCGATTGATGATGTTACCCTGGAGGGAAAGGTTCGGAATGAGAAGCATCCTTTTGTAGAGCATTTCCGTTTCCTTAAGCAGTTTGAGGATGCAGAGACCGTCGCCAAGCTGACGATCCCGGCGCCGGGTCAGTTCTACGCGCTTTTTACCGGGCGGCAGGAATTAAAGCATACCCTCACGATTTATGAGACAACGGAAGCATTCGCACAGGATGTCGTAGATGCGTATAAGGATTTCATCGGAGAGGTTTATGCGGCTGGCTGCCGGAATTTACAGTTGGATGACTGCACCTGGGGCGGATTTGTAAATCCTAAGATGGCAGAAGTGCTGTCAGGGCTTTCAGTCGCAGAGCAGCCGAAATACATGGAGACGCTCGTGGATATCAATAACCGGGTCATTGCCGGGAAGCCGGAGGATCTGACGATCACAACGCATGCATGCCGGGGCAATTATCATTCGACATTTTTCTCCAGCGGTCCATATGACAATGTGGCGGTTCCGTTGTTTGCACATGAAAATGTGGATGCGTATTATCTTGAGTTTGATGATGCGCGCTCCGGAGGCTTTGCTCCGCTTAAGCATGTGTCCGGCGACAAGAAAGTGGTGCTTGGACTGATTACCACAAAACGTCCGGAGCTGGAAAATAAAGATGAAGTGATTGCAAGGATCCATGAAGCGGCAAAGTATGTTCCGCTGGACCGCCTTTATCTCTCACCGCAGTGCGGCTTTGCTTCCTGCGAGATCGGTAACAAGCTGACGGAGGAAGAGCAGTGGGCCAAGGTCAAGCTGGTGAAGGAGATTGCCGAGGAAGTCTGGGGAAAGCAGTAAGAGCGGCGTAGTAGAATCGTTTAAAACCTGGCTTTGGATTATTTGCCACAAAACTGGAGTCAAACCAGGAGTCACAATACGGTTTTCGGTCTATATCAATAAATCTGGCAAACGTACCCGAATTTTAAATTCCTATTCGGGTACGTTTGCTTATTATTGTTCTATAGGCTGAATATAATATAGAGCGAACAAAAATTATGAGGATAGACATATTTCCGGAATAGTAGTAAGGTAGGACATAAACAGGAGGAATACTACGATGGACAGACTTACATTGGACGACGCAAAACGTTTAAATGATACGATGGTAACGGAGGAGCATCTCAAGCTTCATGCGGCGAATGTGTCCGCCTGCATGGAAGCATTCGCGGAGCATTTTGGAGAGGACCCGGAGCATTGGGCTGCTGTGGGGTATCTACATGACTACGATTATGAGAAATATCCGGAGGAGCACCTTAAACATACGGAAGAACCGCTTCGTATGGCGGGTGTACCGGAGGAGGATATCCGGGCGATTCTTGCCCATGGCTATTCCATTGTGAATGATGTGAAGCCGGAAACGAACATGGAAAAGTGTCTATTTACTGTGGATGAGCTGTCGGGAATTATCCAGGCGGCAGCGAGAATGCGTCCGAACGGAATTGTGGACATGGACCTAAAGAGCTTTATGAAAAAGTGGAAAAATCAGAAATTCGCAGCAAAGTGCAATCGCCCGCTGATTCTTGAAGGCTGTGAAATGTTGGGGATGAGCATTGAGGATGTTTCGGCGATTTGCATTGCCGGGATGAAAAAGCATGCGGTTGAGCTTCACCTGGCAGGAGCGGAAGAGTAATGCTTTCAATTATATTTTTCTAATTTTTGACTAAGAGTTTGAACGCATAAATAAAAATCCTTCTGAGAGATATTCTACAGAAGGATTTTTTATCTATCTATTTAATTCTATAATTTTTTAAGACTTCACGATTAATGTCCAATCCAGTTCCCGGAACCGGATTCGGGCTAACTGTTCCATCAGAATTTAATTTAACTGGATTTTTCCAGGCTTCATAAATTTTAGCATCGTACTGAGGAGGGTAGAACTCGGCAATACGAACATTCGGAAGTGCACAGTCAAGAATAACATGTACTTGCTGCTGACCGTGTGGACTGAGGACTAATCCATTTGCGTCTGCCATGGATGCAATTTTTATAAGTTCTGTAATGCCACCGAGACACTCTGCATCTGGATTCAGATAGCTGATGGATTGAGTATTAATCAAATCTCTGTACCCAAAACGGGTGGCTTCATTTTCACCACAGGCGATTGGAATACAGGTTTTTGCTGCGATCTTTCTGTATCCATCATAATCATCCTGCGATATTGGCTCTTCAAACCAAAAGAGATCATATTCCTCAGCTCTTTTTGCAAATTCAATTGCGTCAAAGAATTTATAAGCGCAGTTGGCATCTACCATAAGCTTGATATCCGGTCCAATGACTTCACGTACCGCCTTTACTCTGGCAATGTCTTCTTTAATGGAGAGGGCACCAACTTTCATTTTGACTGCTTTGGCTCCCCAACTTAAGTACTGTTCCATCTCTTTCTGGAGTTCGGGAATGCCCTTATCAGGTCCATAATAACCACCGGCAATATAATAAGGAATGCTTTCTCGTGCACCTCCAAGGAGCTTGTAGAGTGGAACACCACAAATCTTAGATTTAATGTCCCAAAGTGCGATGTCTATAGCGGAAATTGTCCAAAGGGAATTTCCCTTTCTGCCAAGAAATTTTGGTACATACATTTTTTCCCAAAGCTTTTCATGATTTAATGGATCTTCGCCAATAATGGTTTGTCCAATCCGTTCTGCAAAGCTGATATCCCAACTGCAGCCGTAACCTGTAATACCTTCATCGGTTTCAATCACTAATAGATTTAGTTCGTTATCTGTATAGATATGTTTACCGTTTGCAATTGGCTTTTCCTTAGGCCATTTATACTTTTCTACATATACTTTAGTAATTTTCATTATAGTAATAATCCTCTTTTCTACATTGATTCAGTGATTAAACATTGTCAAAATATTGGTAAAGCAGTCATGGTAAAGAAAATATAAATGATGGCAAAAAGTGCGGAGGGGATGATACTCTGCTTAACAAGCGACTTGATATCATATCCACCGGCGCCCATCATAATTGGCACGGCACTGGTTGCCATAGGGGTCATGTATGCAGTTAAACCGGCTGCAGTAATTAATACAAGGAGACCGGTTGGGTCTGCACCAATAGACTGGCAAGTAAGTATAACAATTGGTGAGAATATATTGATAATCGCCTGATTCTGCATAAACTGTGTAAGTATAAAAGGAATAATAAAGAAAATTGCACCGAGAAGATATGGATTTTTTACATTTCCAACTGCAGAAGCAAGAAAATCTCCTATGACTTGTCCTGCACCAGTAGCAGTCAATGCACCTGCCATGGTCAGTGCTCCTGCCAACATGCAAGCAAGATCAACATA
>DJXY01000187.1 GCA_002449915.1 Oribacterium sp. UBA6992 | reverse complement strand
TCCTCCAGGATATGTCGGTTATGATGAGGGTGGACAGCTCTCGGAAAAGGTACGCAGAAATCCGTACTCGGTTGTGCTGTTTGATGAAATTGAAAAAGCGCATCCGGATGTACTCAATATCCTGCTGCAGATTCTGGATGATGGTCACATTACAGATGCTCAGGGCAGAAAAGTAAGCTTTAAAAATACAATCATTATTATGACGTCAAACGCCGGAGCCGAGGAAATCCTCAGTCCGAAGCGTCTGGGCTTTGATTCCGGAGACGGTAGTAAAGATAAGGATTATCAGTTCATGCGCAGCCGTGTTATGGACGAGGTACGTAGAATCTTTAAGCCCGAATTTCTGAATCGTATTGATGAAATCATCGTATTCCATCCTATTACCAAGGATAATATGACAGAAATCCTCAATATCATGATGAAGGATGTACGTGCACGTGCCAAGAAACAGATGGGGCTTAACATCAGCATGGATGCCAAGGCGAGCGCATTATTGATTAATAAAGGCTTTAATCCTAAGTTTGGTGCCCGTCCACTGCGTAGAACCATACAGACGCTGGTTGAAGATCCGATGGCAGAGGATATTCTGGATGGGAAGATCACGGAAGGATCATCTGTAAGAATTACTGTGTCCAAAGAGGGCACAGAGCTTAAGTTTATTACACGTAAAAGGAGAAATGCCTGATGGCAAAAATCACATCCCGCTATTTCTGTAAGGAATGCGGATATGAAACGGCAAAATGGCTTGGACAGTGTCCTGCCTGCAAGGCATGGAATACATTTGTGGAGGAACCCGTGGCAAAAGCAGCGGGTTCCTCTGCCGCCTCTGGTAAAAAACCCATCCGGCAGCAACGCACCCGCCCTGTTAAAATAGATGAAATAAAGCTTATTGAAGAAGACCGGATGGACACCGGCTTCCGGGAGTTAAATCGAGTTCTTGGCGGGGGAATTGTTGTAGGGTCGCTTATCCTTTTGGGAGGAGACCCCGGTATAGGTAAATCCACAATTTTACTGGAGGTGGCAAGAAATCTTGCCGCAGAAGCCTCAAAATCTGTCCTTTATGTTTCGGGAGAAGAGAGTCTTAAGCAGATAAAAATGCGGGCCATGCGCATAGCGGACATTTCCGGAGACCTCAGGTTTATGACGGAAACCAATGTAGAGAACATTGTGGAAACCACAACAGAAACACAGCCGGATCTGGTTGTGATCGATTCGATTCAAACCATGTATACAGAATCTGTGACAGCTGCTCCCGGATCTGTCAGTCAGGTAAGAGAGTCTGCAGCTCAGTTTCTGCGGGCTGCCAAGGAAAACGGAATTGCCATCGTTCTGGTAGGACATGTAACCAAGGACGGTGCAGTTGCCGGTCCTAAGGTGCTGGAGCATATGGTGGATGCTGTACTGTATTTTGAGGGAGAAGCCGGTGGGAATCTACGCATACTGCATGGACAGAAAAACCGGTTCGGATCTACCAATGAAATTGCGGTATTTGAGATGAATGCAGACGGTCTCCGGGAAGTCCGGAATCCATCGGAAATGCTGCTTTCCGGTAGACCTGAGAATGCTTCCGGCTCAGTTGTCACCTGTGGTATGGAGGGAACCCGCCCGCTTCTAATTGAGATTCAGGGACTGGTTGCTCCTACGAGCTTTAATTACCCCCGGAGAACAGCCAATGGCGTAGATTATAACCGCTTGAACCTTCTGACTGCCATTGTTGAGCGAAGACTTGGGATCGATTTTTCCAAATACGATGCTTATGTAAATATTGCAGGCGGTCTTAAAATTTCCGAGCCGTCTACAGATCTCGCCATCGTAATGGCACTGATTTCCTCATGGAGAAATATTCCGGTTCCGGATGATGTCATGATTTTTGGAGAGGTGGGGCTGTCAGGTGAGGTGCGTGCTGTCTCATCAGCTGAGCAGCGTATGGAGGAAGCTGCCCGCCTGGGATTTCATAAAATTGTCATGCCGTACTATCATAAGGATCGGATCCAGTTCCCTGAAAATCCTGACGTTGAAATCGTCCCTGTAAAAAATATCAGAGAAGCATTGACAATATTAAAGAAATAAGGTATATTTACTGTCGTTGCTGCTAAAGAAAACAAAGCAACGAGATAGGGGTGTCATCCAATGGTAAGATACCGGTCTCCAAAACCGTTCATCAGCGTTCGAATCGCTGCACCCCTGTGAATCCAGTTGAACTTCAACTGGATTTTTTTTGTCCATCTTTTTCTCGCGTTTATATAGTGTTTGTTATCAGTGCTTGTTATCGCCGCTGCACTTATCAATGACATATTTCAAAAAGCAGCCTGGACACGCTTAGTATAAAAAAGATATGTTTTATAAATTTACAGATATCTTTAGCTTGGCTACACATTTACGTCACAAATCATAAGTACAATGCATCTGATTTCTGATATGTAAGAGAATTAGCATCAGAGTTAATATTAGAATTCATATCAGAGTTAATAGAAAGGAAATGAAAGAACCGTATGAAACGAAATTTTGTAAATACAAGCTTAGCTGGTGCAGCCCTCATTCTGTGCATGTCTTTAGCAGCCTGCGGCGGAAATTCTGATAAACAGGAAAGCACCGCACAGGTAAGCGTGCAGGCAAGCGAGACTCCTGCCGCAGAAACATCCGAAGCTGCCGCAGAAACATCCGGGGCTTCTATGGAAACATCCAAAGCGCAGACATTTGCAGCTTCTAAATCTGCAGACGCTGCTGATACATCCAAAACTGCAGAAACCAAGGAGACCTCTGTTGACACAGATCCGGGACTCAGCGATCTGGTGGGACACCATGCACATAAATTTAAATAAGCTCTATGAAAAATTTACTTAAGCTTGTAAAGAGCATGCGCTATGAGGTCGCATACTATGACCCCATGAACGGCGCCCAAAACAATTATCATCTTATTTACGATATCCCTAAGTCCGGTGACATTCGCTATCGGAAATTTATCGGAAGCAATGGTGAAGCCTCCCGGATCATAGACCGGACAGCAGCTCCCGAGGAGGTCAGTCGCTTTTATGCGGATGTGCTTAAGCTGATAGATGAAGCGGACAATGATGAAGCTGCCATTGATGATTTCCATGTTACGTTGACTGTCTTTACGGATAATAGCGATATGACATTTGCCAGAGGTCTTGGAAACAGTCAGAAGCATGTAAGCAATCTTACAAGAGAGTTCCTGGAGTCTGTCGGCTTTTCCGATGTAAAAGCCTAACCGTACATTTATATAATAACCAGTCCTCAAATGTACGGTGGTGTTTTGGCAGAAATCCATTATAATATGGAGTATAAGCTGCGCGGTTTCCAAAGCCTGCGCCAGATCATGGAGTACGTAAGCTATGTCAGATTTTAATACATCTACCGTAAGAGAAGTAGAGCCGGGTATTTTTGTAACGGAGCTTTACAATAAAACAGCAGAAAACGGAGTACAGCAGATCCATATTTATATTATTCCCGGGAAAGCCGGGGTTAACCATGGCAGAAGCCTGATGATCGATACCGGTTTCCGAACGACAGATTGTCTTGTCACTCTCGAGCAGGCGCTGAAAGACCTGCATATTTCTGTCACAGATCTTGATATATTTTTGACTCACCGGCATCACGACCACAGCGGACTTGCCAGCATTCTCACAAAGGAGGGGGCGCGTGTCTACATGAACCGGCAGGAGGAGCGGCACCCATATGACTGTATTGCGTATAAGCTTACAGTTGAATCTCGGGAGGCTCAAAAGCATGTCCTGCATTCGGTCGGTGTAGACCCGGATCATACGCCGGAAATCTGGAGTACCTTTATGCGCCTCTCGGAGCGTGTGGAGGAGGAGGGCGAGAGCGTCCTTGCGACACTGGGCTTTCCCTATACCGATGTAAAAGCCGGGGATCTCTTTTGCTATGGAGATTACGCACTTAAGGCAGTATCCTTAAAGGGGCATACATATGGGCAGATGGGACTGATTGATGAGGCACATCGTCTGTTCTTTCCGGCGGATCAGCTAATTGAGGGGATCTCTCCCATCGTTGCAACCACCTATCCGGATGAGGCTCTGCTGGATGGCTTTTTCCAGTCTCTTGCGTGGATCAAGCATCACTGCAAGGAGAGTGAGGGCTGGAAGCTGTATCCCGCGCATGGCAATGTGATTACCAGAATCTGTGAGGATGTGGATCTTACCGTATACTCTTATCTGAATAAATCCTCAATAATAAAGGAAATCTTAAAAAAGGCAGACCATCCTATGACGGTGCGTGAGGTGGCAGAGGCGGCGTATCATATACAGAAGCTTCCCGGCGATGATGGAGCATTTTTTCAATACAAGATGATGGTCACCAAAACCTTCAGTCTGCTGGAATACCTGATGGGACTTGATTTCGTGACCCGCAGTGATGTCAATGGAACTTTTTACTGGAAGATAAAATAAGATATTTTCTATGGCAAACAATATCGTAACAATTGAACATTTCAGCAAGGTGTATACCGAGCGTCAGCTGTTTGACGACACAGATTTTTACCTGCAGGAAGGGGAAAAGGCAGCTTTAATCGGAATCAATGGCACAGGAAAATCCACCTTGCTAAAGATTGTTGCCGGACTGGAGGAGCCAGATCAGGGCAGACTTGTGATGCGCCGCGGCTTAAGCATTCGCTTCCTCCCGCAAAACCCGGAGTTTCATCCGGAGGACAGCATCCTGGAAGCTGTGCTGCGCGATAATGAAGGAAAACAGCATGTCTATAACTTGGAAGCAGAAGCAAAAAAAATGCTGACAAAGCTCGGAATCGAGGATTTGACAGCGCGGATGGGTACCTTATCCGGAGGGCAGCGGAAGCGGATTGCGCTGGCAAGCACCTTATTATCCACGGCAGATCTTTTGATCCTGGATGAGCCCACAAACCATCTGGATGGAGAGATGTCCGAGTGGCTGGAAAGCTATCTTAAGGCATTTAAAGGAAGCCTCCTGATGGTGACGCATGACCGGTATTTTCTGGACTCCGTCTGCGACCGGATCATGGAGCTGGATCAGGGTAAAATTTACAGCTATAAAGCGAACTATGAGGGATATCTGGAGCTTAAAGCGGAGCGTATGGACATTGCCAAGGCGCAGGAGCGCACCCGGCAGAACATCCTTCGTAATGAGCTGAAATGGATCCGCCGTGGTGCCAAAGCCCGGACGACCAAGCAAAAGGGCAGAATCCAGCGCTATGAAAAACTTTCGGAAATGCATGGTCCGGTAGAGGATGCGGAGCTGAAGCTTTCTTCCATCTCAAGCCGGATTGGCAACACCACGATTGAAATCGACAATATCTCCAAAAGCTTTGGCGACAAGACGCTGATCCGGGATTTCACGTACTATTTTTTACGAAATGATCGAGTCGGCATTATCGGTCCTAATGGCTCCGGTAAGTCCACGTTGCTTAAAATGATAACCGGACGGGAGATGCCGGATCAGGGTGAAATCCGGATCGGGCAGACCATAAAAATCGGATATTTCTCACAGGAAAATGAGGATCTGGACGGTGATCAGCGTGTCATTGATGCCGTGAAATCCATTGCAGAGTATGTGCCAACGGTTGACGGAAGCATCTCTGCTAGTGTAATGCTTGACCGCTTTCTGTTTCCACCGTCCCAGCAGTACATGATGGTATCCAAGCTCTCCGGCGGCGAGAAGCGCAGGCTCTATCTCCTTCAGGTCCTGATGAGTGCTCCCAATGTGCTGATCCTGGATGAGCCCACCAATGACCTCGATATCCGTACAATGACGATCCTTGAGGACTATCTGGATCAGTTCCAGGGAATCGTGATCACGGTGTCTCACGACCGGTATTTTCTGGACCGCTGTGTAAACCGCATCTTCGCCTTTGAGGGAAATGGCAAAATCAGTCAGTACGAGGGCGGCTTTACGGATTATCAGGTCGAATATCTCCGGCGCCATCCGGAGCTCGAGGGCAGTGGATCCGTCTTTGCCAATGGTGGTTCCATCGCCGGCGTTAATACCTCTGTGGCAGATCTGGCACCTCAGAATACTTTCGGCGATGTCATGTCCCAGGAGGCAAGTACGTCTGCTGCATCCGGTCGTGGAACACACCGGCTGAAGTTCAGTTACAAGGAGCAGAAGGAATGGGAGAGCATAGAATCTGAAATTGATCAGCTGGAATCCAGAATTTCAGAGCTCGATCAGGAGATCCTTAAAAATGCCAACGATTTTATCCGGCTGAACGAACTCACAGAACAAAAGAATACTGCAGAAGCCATGCTCGATCAGAAAATGGAACGCTGGGAGTATCTCAGTGAACTCGCATCGAGGATTGAAGCGGAAAACAGCTAGTCAGGAGATACTGAAATGTAATGACGGTTACGGTCTGCTCTCGGATATCATTCGGAGGTACTCTGACTGTGACATTTCAAAGATGTACCCGAACCATACATGGGTTTTCGGGTACATCTTTGTTTTCATCCGGAAGTGCTGTTTATAGAGTTCTTGTAGGGTAAACATAGTATTTTTCAGAGAATAAAAAGTTTACGAAAAAGTAAAAATACGTAGCAAAAAAGCACGTATTTTCAAGGCTTTTAAAGCTTTTCCTTGAAAACACGTGCTTTTTAAAGAGCGACGAGGATGAGACTCGAACTCACAACCCGCACAAGCGAGCACCAACTTTCCAGGCTGGCCGACTACCATTATCACACCTCGTCTCGCAACTCATTTATAATAGCAAAGTATTTTTAAAAAATCAAGTATGTTTTTTAAAAAATATGCTATATAATAAAAACGGTTTTAACACCATTTAAATCGACACGATCCAATGAAGTTTATAATTCCAGGATTCAAAATAATAGATGAACTCTTATAGGTTATTGAAACTGTAATTTCATAAAGTCAAAAGACGGTAGATGAAATAGATTTCATAATAAATTGGAACAAAAGAAAATAAAAAAGTCATTAAATAAATCGGAGGACTCTAGTGATCATTTTAGTAGATTTTGAAAACACCCATGTCAGTGGGCTTGAGGGGTATGAGTATCTTAATGATACTGATACACTGGTAATGTATTATAGCGATGAAAATTCTGCTGTGACGAGAGGCATTGTAGACGATCTCAAAGAAAAAAATGTAAATGTCCGGATGGTTAAGCTTTTAAAGCAGCATGCCAATGCGCTGGATATGTACATCGCATCTACAACCGGCATGTTTCTGGATACCGGAGAAAAGATCTGCATTGTGTCAAAGGACAAGGGCTACGCTGCCGTACGGGATTTCTGGCATAGCCTCCGGGGCGCTGAGATTCTGCTTGGCGAAACCATTGAGGAATGCTTCTTGAACTCTGTTGCCAATGATGAGGAGCGCCTGATACGCTGCAAGGAACGAAATCAAAAGGCTCTCCTTACAGATTCGTTTGAAACGATGAATACGATCCCGACGCGTCCGACGCTAAGCCGCAGCAATCGACGCAGAAACGCAAATCCAAGTGCAAATCTGCACCGGGATGAGCCAAAACCGATCCTTCCCAATCCCCTGATTCAGCAGGAGAATAAGAGCAGTGAGCTCTCGGAAATCAGTCGGGTAATTCCTAAAAAAGTGGATACACAGGCTGTAAAATCCGCTCAGGATACCTCTTCGGAAAAAAATACAATTAAGGCGGCTCCGACCGCAAATGAGTCCGTTGCATCTGCTCCTAACGTAAACACAAGATCCCGAAACAATGGAAATACAAGACCCAGAACGCCGCAGGCTCCGAATTTCAATATGCCTTCGGTTAATCCGTATGCTTCAATGAATGAAGGAATTCTCGGTAAAAGTTCCGGGGAGCCGGACATTTCCGTAAGCAGTCCTTCCATGCAGAAAGCGGCAAAGCCGGAGCATAAAGCTAAAGAGGCACTGGAACGTGAGACGCATTCTCAGGATAAAAAAGCTGTAAAAGCTGTAACGGAACAGCAGAAGGTTGAACCCCGTAAAGAACAGCGCGAGCAGTCTCAAACTCAAAATGGAGCGAGCACAGCAAAGCAAAGCGAGCAGCAGAATGCCGCGAAACAGCTTGACACTTCTCTGCAAGCATCATCTGCGAATGCTTCTGCTTCTGAAATCACCCCATCTCAAAAGCCGGAACCAAAGCCTGTGTTCCATGCTGTTGTACCGCACAAGGAGCCTGCGACATCAATTGCCAAAGTAGAGAAAGAAGATCCTAACAGGGTACACTTTATCTATGATCCGGTTTCCAGAACTATGGTCCGTAAAGGCGGTTCCCAGAACGCAGAGCCCGTCACAGCTGAATCACACCTGAAGGAAGCCTTTGATACAAAAGCCGAAAGAGAAGTGCCTGCAGTATCAGAGACAACATTTGAGGAAACATCATCAGACAATAAAGTGGAGGACTCCTCCAAGGCAACTTCCGTTTCTCAAAAGAAAAAGATCAAAACGGAAGCTGATGAAAGCCCTGAAAAAATGATAGTCTCCAGTAAAGTAAAAGAGCCTGTCTCAAGGGAAGCAGAAAAAAAGGAAGTCGCAGAAGATAAGACCGGGACTATAAATGCATCAGATGCTGAGAGGGCTGAGGATCAGAGCTCCGATGCGTCAGCTAAAACGGCTCCGCAAGAGAAAGCAGCACCAGAGAAGAAACAAACAGCGCGTAAATCCAGAAGCAGAAAAAGCAATAAGTCAGCAAACAAGGATACAGCAGGAAACAGCAAGCCATCGGAGCACTCTGATACAGAAAAAGCTCACATTCCTGTAACAGCTTCAGTGCAGGAGAAGCTCGTGGTGAAGGACTCTATTTCAGATCATTCCGATACCACGCAGGAGGATTTTGAATCCAGTTCTAAACCGACTATGCCTGAAAAACCACAATCCAGGCAAACTGCCTCACATCAGACTGCAGTGAATTATGATGCTGCAGAGGTGCTGGAAAAATACGGTTCCAATGCCAACACCCTGCATCAATATTATTTAAAGATGATGAAGGCATTTGGCAGAGAACAGGGCCGCATTATCTATGATGAGACCAAAAAGTCCTTCCAGAACATGGTCAAAGAACGGAAAGCTGCAAAAGCCGCTCCAGTGGAGTCCGAGGCTTCTGTAGAAAAAAGTGAACGCTCTGATGCAGAAAAAATGGAATCTGCAGATGTACCAAAAAGCGGGCAGCCGTCAGCAGAAGTGCTTAGTTCCAATCCGTCAGCAAGCGTGTAAGCTTACTCATTTTACAAAGATTTAACAAAATATGTAGAGCTCCATTAACCGGAATCTCCTAAGCTGTACGTTAAAGCAGTAAGGCAGATTCCGGTTTTTACGATCAAAATTCAAAATTCAGATTAGATCCAAGCATATTGAAAGAATCTTCCGTATGAATTAAAATATAGAAATATAGATATGTTGAAAATACAGAATGGATTAAATCAATTTATATAAGTATATCGTACGGAAGGAAACAAGCTTATGCCAATAATGGATCTGTTTCGCTGGCTTAGACATAAGGATAATGCATCAGAGATAAAGAACAGAGAAGAAGAAATGAAAAAGGATAAGGCAGCCCGGAAAGCTCATATTTCAGATGATTCAGAGCTTAGACCAGGCATTTTTTCAGAGCAGGAAGCACCTGCCAAAGCCGTACCGGATGTACCGGTCGAGGATACGGAGGAGCAGCTGTCCCAGGTAGAGCCTGAAGATAAAAATAAGAAAAAAAGTATCTCCAAAAAAAATCCTTTTCCGCTTAACTGTTATAAAAACCGGGAGTTGTCCTGGCTTCAGTTTAATGAACGTGTATTGAATGAAGCCGGAAATCCTAAGGTTCCGCTGGCAGAGAGACTTACCTTTGTCTCGATCTATCAGACCAATCTGGATGAGTTTTTTATGGTGCGTGTCGGTACCCTGATGGAACAGATGCGTTCCGGCGAGGATGTCCGCGAAAATAAAACCAATATGAGCTCTGAGGAGCAGGTTCACGCAATCCTCAAGGAAGTAAAAAAACTGGAAAAAAAGCGAAGTGAAATCTACCACGGACTCATGCGTCAGCTCGAGGAAAAAGGCATTCACATTGTCAACTTTGATAAAATGTCAGCCTCGGAGCAGAGTATGCTGGAAGGCTATTTTGATCATATGATCGCTCCGTTTCTTTCTCCGATGATACTGGGAAAGCAGCAGCCATTTCCGTTTCTGCATAACAAAGAGCTTTATGCCGTGGTCCTGCTGAAATCCAAGGGTGGAAAAAACAAAACCGGTATTGTGCAGTGCTCCAATCCTGTATTTAAACGTCTGATTGAGGTGCCGAACCGTCCGGGATATTTTATGCTGTCTGAGGAGCTGATTCTGCATTTTGTATCAAAACTCTATCCAAAGCATGAGATCCGTGAAAAATCGATTATCCGCGTCACAAGAAATGCAGACATTGATCCACTTGAGGTCTTTGATGAGGATCTGGACTACCGTAATATGATGGAGCGTATGGTGCGTCAGCGGAGCAGGCTGCATCCGGTCCGTCTGGAGCATACGAGGGCACTGAATGACTCGGTAATAAAGGAAATCGCAAAATACCTGGAAATTTCCGTGGATCACGTGATTAAAGTTGATACACCTCTGGATATGTCCTATGTCTTTACTCTGCAGGATACTCTCCGGGATCAGACCGACCTCTTTTATCCAAAGCGTTCTCCCAGACCTGCAGCTTCCGTCAATCCGCGTGAGCCAATGCTTCCTCAGATTGATAAAAAGGATTTATTGCTTTCATATCCGTATGAAAGCATGCGTTCCTTCATTCGTCTTTTAAATGAAGCCGCTGAAGATGATACCGTTGTATCCATTAAGATGACCCTGTATCGCGTGGCAAGCCGTTCCAAGGTAGTGGATGCGCTCTGTGAAGCTGCGGAAAACGGTAAGGAAGTGCTTGTACTGATTGAGCTCCGTGCGCGCTTTGATGAACAGAACAACATTGAAATGTCCCGTCGTCTGGAGAATGCAGGCTGCCAGCTGATCTACGGTCTCGAGAAATATAAGGTACATTCCAAGCTTTGTCTCATTACCCGGAAGACGAGTGATGGTTTCCGTTATACTACGCAGATCGGCACCGGAAATTACAATGAAAAGACAGCTGCGCTGTACACGGATCTCTGCCTTATGACAGCAAATCAGGAAATCGGAGCTGATGCCGCAGAAGTATTCAGGACACTTTTACAGGGTACTACTGTAGAGCATACAAGACAGCTTCTAGTCGCTCCGAAATGTCTGCAGAAGCCGGTACTGGAAATGATGGCTGCGGAAATTCATAAGGCAAAACAGGGCTTACCAGCATATATTGGCGTAAAAATCAATTCCCTGACGGATAAGGATATTATCAACAAGCTGATTGAAGCTTCACAGGCAGGGGTCAGAGTCGAGCTCATTGTACGTGGAATCTGCTGCCTCATCCCCGGTATCCCCGGATATACGGATCATATTACGGTGATCAGTATTGTCGGCAGATTCCTGGAGCACTCGAGGATTTATCGATTCGGTGCCGGAGAAGATCAGAAAATCTATATTGCTTCGGCGGATTTTATGACAAGAAATACGCTCCGCCGAGTGGAGGTTGCTGCGCCGGTTTACGATCCGGAGCTGAGAGCGCGCATCATACATATCTTCGATACCATGATGACAGATGATGAAAAGGGTAAGGAGCTGAAGTCAGATGGTCTCTACCATGATCGTCAGCTTCATGCGGAAGGCAGTATCAATGCGCAGGAGCAGTTTTATCAGGAGGCATATGACGCTTCTGAAAAAGCATAGGTTCTGAGGGATACAGAGATAAGTTCTAAAAAATGCTTGCAAAAAAAAAACAGACGTGATAAGATAATGCCTGTCTTGCGGGAGTGCTGAAATTGGCAGACAGGCAAGACTAAGGATCTTGTGTCCGGTAGGACGTGTGGGTTCAAGTCCCATCTCCCGCA
>DJXY01000130.1 GCA_002449915.1 Oribacterium sp. UBA6992 | reverse complement strand
CGAACAGCGTCTCAAGATCCAGATACTGATGCGAGGTCAGCGGCATCTTGTCAGTGGTAACCTGTGCAGTGATTGCAACAAGCGGTGCACCGTCACCATTGGCATCGGCAACACCGGTGATCAGGTTTGTCGCGCCGGGACCGAGTGTGGAAAAGCAGCCCCCCGCCTTTCCGGTCAGCCTCCCATAAACATCCGCCATAAATGCAGCGCCCTGCTCATGCCGGACCACGATTCCCCGGATCTGATCCGACTGCTTCAGTGCATGCATAAAATCCAGATTTTCCTCTCCCGGGATACCAAACACATATTTTACATTTTCATGTTCCAATGCTTTTACCAGCATTTCCGCAACATTCATTGTTACTCCCCCTTTGATCGCCTAAAAAAGTAATAAAGCACTAAAAAAGACAGGCGCATCTCGCGTCTGCCTCACTGCAGGAACCTTTTTCAGGAAACTTTTTAGGAAACTTTTCCACGTTTGAGCATTACTCTAGCACACGAAAGCTTTCCGTTCAATTTTCTTTTGGTTATGGCAGGTATACCTTGACCCGGAACAGAACAAGCGGATGAATCCACCCCCTTTGAAGCCCAAAAAACTCTAAAACAAATCCAGTGTATTGTCGAGATAGATTTCCTCTCGTACCTTAAGCTGGCACTCTGGCTTCGTCAGGTAATACAGGAGAAATTCCAGGAGGAGAGCGCTGCCCAAGCCTCTGCCCTCGATCTTGAAATTTGTAAACCCCATCGGAAGATAGACTTTACTGACGTCCTCGACACCGATGAATCCGGGATTGATCATTGCTTTGGAAAACCGATAGCCACCGGCGGCATCCGGTGCATGGCAGACATGCTCCGGACCGGGCAAGCCCAGATTTTTCCTGCTGACATCCTCATAGCAGCGCTTCCGATCGGGGCATCCGAACCAGCAGCATTCGTTTACAAGAAATTCCACTTTGCTGCGTTCTGCCGGAGTCATGCTTTTAAACTGATCAAAGCTCTTATTAAGCCGGAAATCCGGTACAACCATGCAAAACTCACTCCGATGAAGTTCCGCAAGAAGCTGCTTAAATTCTGTCAGCACCTTGGTGGTCGAGGAAACAAAATAGAACCCCGGATATCGCGCTCTAAGATAATGGAGCAATAGGTCGGAGTGAATAATGATGCCGTTTTGTTGGCGGTCTTTATCCTCAAGACACTCTTTATCCTCAAAAAGTGCGCACAGGGCATTGCACTTCGGATCTGAAAGATCTGTCTCCCGGAGGAGTGCATTGCTGAAGGTGAGCCTTCCGGAGATGTGATATTCTTTTAGGAGCTTAAGCACTGCTTCAGGATCCGGATCCCCCTGTCCTACTCTGCCGCCGCCCCAGATGCAGCCCTCCGGCGCTCCGTAAATAGATCCGATCTCACACCAGTCATAAAAATACTCTCTATGCTCATAAAAGAGTGGAAGAAACTTTTGGTAAAAGGTATAAAACTGAAATAAGCCCGGAAGATGATACCGGGCGATACGGTTTTGTCTGTTTGTCATGCTTATGCCTCGCTTCTTTTTATGTATTATAGCATAGCCCGGAAATCCTGACCGACCTTAAGCACAAACAGCTCAAAAAAAACATAATAAAAGGGATCCTCAACTTACGCAATGAAGAGGACCCCTTTAGAGTTCACTTTCCAATGGATTTTACCTCCTTGAGAAAGTGTGATTCTGGTGAAATCTGTTATCTTCTGTGTAGTTTCGTACTACCTGATCCAACATCTCTCACCATTAACGGTTGTGATGAAATTTCTGCAGTTGGTTCTGTGAAGCGCTCGCCACTTTACTTCCTGCTTCTTTTTCACCTTTTGAATTAAAGAATTTTGGATTTATGAAGCGCTCGCCATATTTCCTTGTTCTTTAACTCGTTCCGATCTCTTTATGGCTTTACTGTACATCAATAAGTACAATCTGTCAATAGATTTTAAAAATATTTCTTTGTATATTTATTTTGTGGGTGTATTTTCTTTTTTACATTTCATTTTAGTTTTAATCTCACGCGCGGATCTCACGGTTCATAAAGCTGATATAAGCTGCGGCAAAGCCGGCAACTGCCATCGCAATCAGTCCGACAAGATGCGGCCAGATCTGAAGCAGGCTCTGTCCGAGAGACAGATAAGATGAAATCCCTCCATCCTGGAGTGATACCAGATCCATGATATTAAGCGAACGCACGTTAGGGTTCATGATCATGGTGGTTGCTTCGTTAAAGAGATAATATGCGGAAATCCGGTTCAGATTCATTTGCATACGATAATTTGCAAGAACATTGGTTACCGGTGCCGTTTTGCTGACCGGATATACAAGTCCGGCAAAGCCATTTACCGCAAGGCTCAGAAACATCGTAAGGAACAACCAGATCGCCACACAGGCAAGCGCCGCTGTCGCCGCATGCTTGGAGACCACGGAAAAGAACTCTGCCACCGCAAGCCATACCGAGATGTAAACAGACGCAATCAGTAAAAAAACAAGCAGCCGCGCAATCTCCTCCGGCTTGGGGATCAGTCCAGCAAGCAGGATGCCCGCCCCGGTCATAATGCCGCCCAGCGCAAACATCGTGAGGAAAACAACCGTCGCGCCTGCGCAGAACTTGGCGTTGATGATGGTATCCCGGTAAAT
>DJXY01000061.1 GCA_002449915.1 Oribacterium sp. UBA6992 | reverse complement strand
TCGTTTCCGGAAACCAGCTCATAGCTGCCATCCGGACACTTCATGGCAATACCTACACGGTCGGCATCCGGATCTGTTGCCAGCATCAGATCTGCACCTGTCTTTTTGGCAAGCTCCAGTCCCTTTTCCAGTGCCTCAAAAATTTCCGGATTAGGATACGGGCAGGTTGTGAAATATCCGTTGGGATACTCCTGCTCCGGTACAATGGTGATATCGGTGATGCCAATGTCATTCAGCACATGCGTTACCGGAACCAGTCCTGTGCCGTTAAGCGGAGAGTATACCAGCTTAAGTCCGGAGCTTGCAGCAACACCCGGGCGGATCTGACGAGCCTCAATGGCTTCGTAAAGTCCCTGCTTGCAGTCATCTCCTACAAACCGGATCAGTCCCTTTTCCACGCCCTCGGCAAAGCTCATATACTTTGCTCCGGTCAGGACGTCTGTCTTCTGAATGCTGTCATACACAACGGCTGCCGCATCATCCGTCATCTGACAGCCATCCGGACCATACGCCTTGTAACCGTTGTATTTTGCCGGATTATGTGATGCCGTGATCATGATGCCCGCATTGCAGTGATAATATCTTGTTACAAAGCTGAGTGCCGGCACCGGCATAAGCTCATCATAAATACGCACCTTGATGCCATTGGCTGCAAGGACACCCGCAGCATCTCTGGCAAAATTCCAGCCCTTGAGTCTGGAGTCATAGCTTATCGCAACCGTCTGGCTGCCGCCCTGCGTTTTTACCCAGTCTGCCACGCCCTGCGTTGCCTGCCGTACGACCCAGATATTCATACGGTTGGTTCCGGCGCCAAGCGTACCGCGGAGACCTGCCGTACCAAACTTAAGCTTCACCGCAAAGCGGTCCTTGATGGCTTCGTCATCTCCCTCAATGTTTTTCAGCTCGGTTTTGAGATCCACATCTTTAAGATCAGCGTCCAGCCACCGTTTGTAATCATCCAGATACATACCTGATATCTCCCCTCATTTATTATGTTTTAGTTAAAATCAAAAACACCTATCTGTAATTTTACCGATTTTACATAGCCATTGCAAGCACTGTTACAGGCAAACTATACAATAAAACCGGCGAATGCAAGCTGGTTATCCAACCTTGTCCCAATACATAATATCTCTGTTCTGTTACGGCCGGGCAATCGCCATAAGGATCTCTCTGGTATTATGAGACGGCACCCGCAGCACATCCTCCAGCAGACGGTGCAGCATCTCCCCAACCGCCGGTCCCTTGGGGATCCCGGCTTCGATCAGATCCTGTCCCTTAACCGCAAGCTCCTTTAACGAAATGCAGTCTCCTGCTTCCCTGATCGCCTGGATATGTTTCCGTACAGTGTGGATTTTCTCTACACGGAATGCGCTCTCCTCGCCAAAGACATCCCGGCACAGGCACTCAACCGCATCCAGGAAGGCTCCATAGGCTTCATATCCGATCACAGACAGAATTTTCCGGATTTCGTACATGTTCTCCGGCAGATCCTCCTGGAAAAGCGCCGCAATGATCTTTGCCTTTTTGATCGTGTCATTATCCATCCGGAGCTCCCGCAGGATCCTGCCAGCATCCGCCGGTACGCCTCTCAGAAAGGTCCCCCACCTGAGATACTTCTCCCCGGGCAGTCCGTCCGGCATCCACTGCCGTATATACGGGCTGGGAGCAGCAAGCTCGCTCGGCACATCAAACGCCTCATCAAAATGCGCTGCAATATACGGCGCAAGGTCACTTGCGGATACCAGCGCAATATGATCCGGATGATCTGACATCAGGAGCTTGGTTAGCTCTGTTTGGATCCGCTCCTTGGATACATGCGAGAGATTTGGCGCAAGCTTCCGGATCGCCTGATAGGTATCCGGATCAATCGTAAAATTGAGCTGCGCGGAAAACCTGAGTGCCCGCAGCATACGCAGTGCGTCCTCTGTAAATCTCTGTTCCGGATCTCCTACCGCGCGAATGATCTTCTGCTCGAGGTCCTCCATGCCTCCGAAATCATCAATCACACCCGTCCGGTCATTGTATGCCATGGCATTGATGGTAAAATCGCGGCGCTTAAGGTCTTCCTCTAAGGATGCTGTAAATGTGACCTCCTTAGGGTGGCGGCCATCCTCGTATTTGCCATCCACGCGATAGGTGGTTACCTCGTAGCCCTCGCCGTGGAGCAGTACAGTAACGGTGCCGTGTTCAATTCCAGTGTCAAAGGTTCTATCAAAAAGAGACTTTACCTGTTCTGGCAAAGCCGATGTTGTGATATCCCAATCGTGTGGAATTTTCCCTAGAATGCAGTCACGGACACAGCCGCCTACTGCATAGGCTTCGTGTCCGTTAGATTCTAAAGTATTTATTATTTTTGAAACGTCTGCTGGTAAATTCATATTAATAAGCTTTACCCCAATATACTAATTTCTTAGCTGGCTTGCCGCAGCATGCACATACATCAGAAATGTGTTCCTGATCATTGAATGGCATACAACGTGAAGTTACAGCTAAATCCTCTTTAATCTTGTTCTCGCAAGCTACATCGCCGCACCACATAGCACGGATGAAGCCTGGCTTGTTGTTAGCGATTTCTGTGAACTCAGCGTAGTTGTGAGCATCCCAGATATGGCTATCACGGTGAGCCTTTGCTCTTTCAAACATATCCTTCTGGATAGTCTCAAGAAGCTCTGCTACCTTTGTCTCTACCTGATCAAGTGGGCACTCAATCTTTTCACGTGTATCACGGCGAACAAGTACTCACTAGCCTGCCTCGATATCCTTTGGTCCAAGCTCTACACGAACAGGGATACCGCGCATCTCTGCCTCAGAGAACTTCCAACCTGGTGACTTATCTGAATCATCAAGCTTAGCACGCATTGTCTTACCAAGACGCTCGCAAACCTCGCCTGCCTTTTCAAGTACGCCTTCCTTCTTCTGCTGAATAGGAATAACTATTACCTGTGTAGGTGCGATACGTGGTGGAAGTACAAGACCTGAATCATCACCATGTACCATAATGATAGCACCGATAAGACGTGTAGTCATGCCCCAAGATGTCTGGTAAACATACTGAAGCTGATTGTTCTTATCTGTGTACTGAATACCAAATGGCTTAGAGAAGTTCTGGCCAAAGTTGTGTGATGTACCAGACTGTAAAGCCTTACCATCATGCATGAGTGCTTCGATTGTGTATGTAGCCTCGGCTCCTGCAAACTTCTCCTTATCTGTCTTCTGTCCACGAACTACAGGCATTGCAAGTACTTCCTCACAGAAATCAGCGTAAAGATTAAGCATCTGTACTGTACGTGCCTCTGCCTCCTCTGCTGTTGCATGAGCTGTGTGGCCTTCCTGCCATAAGAACTCACGTGAGCGAAGGAATGGACGTGTTTCTTTCTCCCAACGAACTACTGAGCACCACTGGTTGTAAACCTTTGGTAAATCTCTGTGAGAGTGGATAATATCCTTATAAAAATCACAGAAAAGAGTCTCAGAT
>DJXY01000225.1 GCA_002449915.1 Oribacterium sp. UBA6992 | reverse complement strand
CGTATTCATACAGGGCGCTGACAGCCGATGGAACCGAAACTCGTGGCATCGTACAGGCGATGGACGAATTTCAGGCGGCAGCCAGGATCAAGGAAAAATGCCCGGTGATTACAAGCATCGTACCTGTCAAGGCTGGCTCGAAACACAGACTCCTGAACATGGAAATAGGGAGCAAAAAAGTCAGGACCAAGTCTTTGGCACTGATGTGTTCGCAGTTCGCCATAACTTTGAAATCGGGTATGCCTGTCGGCAGAGCCATGGAGATGATTGCCAGACAGACCGATGACAAAAAACTCAGAAAAATTCTCATCTCCGCAGCTGAGGATGTAAACGCTGGTGTTACCGTCGCGTCAAGCTTTGAGAAGTTTAAGGACGCGTTTCCAGTCACCTTTATCGAGAGCATCCGGGCAGGAGAGCAATCCGGTACACTTGATCATTCCTTCACCAAAATGGGGGAATATTACGAAAAAACCTATAAGACAGCAGAGAAGGTCAAAAGCACTTTGACGTATCCAATCTTTGTCATCTGCATTGCAATCGTCGTACTGATCGTCGTCATGACAAAAGTCATCCCGGCACTGGCAGAAACCTTTGCCTCCCTCGGAGGACAGCTACCACTGGCAACCAGGGCGCTGATTTCATTCTCCGACTTTTTTGCAAGATGGTGGATCGTCATGGTTATCCTGATCCTCGCAGCAGGTCTCGCCTGGAAAGCCTTTGTCCGGACA
Source organism: Oribacterium sp. UBA6992 (assembly GCA_002449915.1). Classification (GTDB taxonomy): domain Bacteria; phylum Bacillota; class Clostridia; order Lachnospirales; family Lachnospiraceae; genus Oribacterium. The sequence goes on along the minus strand of DJXY01000225.1, from coordinate 4,139 downwards.
GAATCCGGCAGAAAGCTGAAAGCCAGACTGCAGCTGTCCCTCCCCGTTATCGGTAAGATCAATACGCTCAATGGCGCGGCACAGTTTGCCAACACCATGGCGATGATGATCTCCGCAGGACTTACACTTGACAATGCCGTGGAAATCACAGCCAAGGTCATGGACAATTACCTCCTGCATAAGGACGTGGAGAGTATGATCGGCAGGATCATTGAGGGCAGACCGCTCGGCGAATGCATCCGGAAGTCGGAGCATTTCCCTGATACCTTAAAGGAAATGTGTGCTGTCGGGGAAGAGAGTGGTGAGCTGGATGCAACCCTTACCACCATCGGAGATTACTTCACAAATGAAGTAGACAATGCCATAAAAACCGCCATTGCAAGACTAGAACCAACGATTCTGGTTTTCCTGGCAATCTTTGCAGGCTTCATCGTATTTTCCATTTATCTTCCGATGTTTACGATGTATGACCTAATGTAACGTAACAGATCTCTACCCGCAAGGGTTTAGATAATACATTAATTATGAATAAGGCGATAGTTTTAGGAGGAACAATTATGTTTAAGAAGTTAAATAAAAAAGGCTTCACCTTAGCAGAGTTACTTATTGTTGTTGCAATTATCGGTGTTCTGGTGGCCATCTCGATTCCGATCTTCACATCGCAGTTGGAGAAGAGCAGAGAAGCTGTTGATGAAGCAAACCTCAGAAATGCATATGCAGAAGTATCCGCTGCGGTGCTGACTGAACAGGATACTACCGGTGCAACAGCACAGGGCAAGCTTGGAGTACTTACAAAGGCTACTGACGGAAAGAGCTATTCGATGACAGTAACCGCAACGCAGACAGATGGAAAGTCTTGGGTATCAGGAACTAATCCATCAATTGGTGGTGTTGAAGTTAAACCAAAGGCTGCCAGTGATACATGGACTGTAACAGTTACTGAAGATGGTACCTGCACAATAAACTAAGCGAATCGTACAGATTGAAGTATGTTAAGTTGGCCCTCCGGAGCAATCTGGAGGGTTTCTTCATAATCAAAACCCCTCGTCGTGAGGCTGTGCTCTTCACTGTTAAAAAACTCTTCCCCATAGAGGAGTTGCAAGTAATTTATTGATAGCTTAGTATTAGTTCTCCGGACCGGCCTTGTATGCCGTTACGCTTCCATCTTCACCGACTGTCAATGTCCACACCTTGTATGTCTTTGTGCCGAGGTTACTTTGATCAACTGTCCATGCCGAAATATCTGTTCCAGTAATATTTACCGTTCCGGCTGTTGAGATTGTGGCTGGACTAACCTTTCCAGTTGCAACATCGTATGTAAAATCGCCGTGCTTTGTATTATCCTGCAGATACTGAGCCTCTACTGCAGCGTATGTAGCTCTTGCGTTTGCCTGGTTAGTTGCTAACCTTGCTTTCTTAAGCTGCGATGTAAAGATCGGAATGCTGATCGCCATCAGAACACCCCTGAGGCATGTATTTGTGACCTGCTCTGCATTATTATGCGCGCCTGTCCATCGCTTGTAATGACCCTGGACTATTGCGCAGAATAAGGCCATTTTCCGCAGATTTCGGAACCTGCGGGCATAATATAAGAATGTGGTTCATCAGCACATAGGGAGACGACCGGGATGGACCACCTGACCTGCAATTTTCAACGTGCACATTTGCGCATAATGAGGCCGTTTTCCGCAATTTTAAGAACCTGTGGGCGTTAATTATGAGAGGGGGAGTGATGTTTTATGAAAAAGAATAAGAAGGGCTTTACATTAGCGGAACTTTTAATCGTGGTTGCCATAATCGGAGTACTCGTTGCAATATCCATCCCGATCTTCAGCAAGCAGCTGGAGAAGGCAAGGGATGCGACATCGGTGGCAAATCTGCGCTCAGCATACTCACAAGCGATGAGTTATGTCATTGAATATAACGGTAACATTCCTTCTAACCATTTTAAGCCTGCGGATAATCCCAATATCATCCTTTACGGAGGGCCAAAGTATGGCGGTAATATTACTGCTGTGATGATTAAAGGAGTTTATCTGCATAGTAATTCTGCAAATGATTGGAGTGGACTGGCAAGCAGTTTGCCGTTTTATAATATGTTGTCCAAAACGGACGACTACAGCGTAGATGAAGATAACCACGCGGACGCAGGAAATTATGATGGATACTACAATGTATACTTTAGACTCTGGTCTAGTGATTTAAGCGGTCATTTAACTGGTGTATACATCGCCCAACAAGCATATGATGCAATTGGTAATAAAAAGAAATGAATGAGGCATCTACAATCAAGCCCTGTGAAATAGAGACCATCAAACAGATGTTCTGATCCAGTATCCGGTTTTATGATCAAGGTAGATTGCATTATGATATTTTCAATTTTTGTAGTCTATATCAGATGCAAAAAGAAAACATTCACGAAAGAATAGCAGAACACAATGAATTTCGAAGATTTTACAGATAAAGAACAGAAACAGATCAACGCCGGCCTTTCCACCGCTGAGATCAGTGATAAAGAGGCTGCTGACAAGATCCTTGCTCTCGTCCCGCAGGAGTGGATCAAGAAGATTCCCTTCTTCGTGAGAAAGCACGCAACGACGAAAACCATCGAGCGGATCGCCAATCAGTATCCTGAGCTGTATGCAGTCGCAAAGAACCCAGGAGAGCTGCCGGAAAAAGAGCGTGAGGAGCTTCGAACGATCATCACGGATATCTTCAAAGAGAAGATGAACAAGCACAATATCAAATAATGGATGCCGTATCACGATACTGAATGAGCGCGGTGTAGAGACTCTACCAGAACCAATGACACCGATGAGACCCGGAATAAACGGACAATCCAGCCCGCTTGTTTCGGGCTTTTCAGTAATCATAGGAGGTGAGATCTCATGTGGACAAAGAACAAAAAAGGCTTCACACTGGCGGAACATTTATGCCTGACTCGGTAAATGAAATTGTTTTGCCAAAGCTATCGAAGGGAGGATATGATATTAAAGGCAAATGGTACACGGCAGATGGAACTTGGAATCCTTCGGAGTATTACGATAAGGGAAACAGGACTAGAATTTCTGCTGATCAAAGCAGACAGACGATTTATTGGAAGAATCCGAAAGGGTAATATGGTAGAAGGAATGTTATGTAGAGGTAATCACATATGAAGAAAAACAAGAATAAAGGTTTCACACTTGCGGAACTCCTCATTGTGGTCGCCATCATCGGAGTATTGGTTGCAATATCCATCCCGATCTTTACCTCTCAGCTCGAGAAAGCCAGAGAAGCAACGGACGCGGCGAACATTCGATCACAGTATGCAGAGGTGATGGCAGAGGCAATAACCGATGGCGGTGATGTGGACGGCAAGTATATGTTCGGTGCCGTGGATCTTAAGCAGAAGAAAGATGAGTGGCAGAGCACCGGTCTAAAGGAGAATCTGGAAGGCGTTTACGGCAAAAATATCGTTGGAGACTATCCGAAAGCAGGCGGCACCGCATGGGTTGAGTATAAGGATGATCAGGTGATCCTTCACTATGGAGACGGAAGCGGAAGCTCAGGTAGCGGAAATGCTGGTGGTGGAAGTACCGGAGAAAGTGCCGGTGGCAGTACTGGCGGAAGCAGTGCCGGAAACACTGGAGGTGGAAACTCTGGTGGAAGTTTAGGTGGTGGTTCTGGAGAATCGAGTGCCTTAAGATCCTTGACAGAGCAGATAGAGAAATCAAAAGACGGGGAATTGCCTGAATCGATTTCGGAAGGCTCAAATTTTAGCATAAAAAGAGGGAACATATATGGCTATAAAGGTAAAGTGTATGTCGCATTAACTGATAAGGAGTTCAATTATTATTATTATCTGAACCCAGATAATTCAAATTTGTATGTACTTTTAGAAATTAATGAGAACACACAGTTATTAGATAGCAGTTCAATTAAAAGCAATGAAATTAAACCTGGATCGTTATATAAGAAGGATGATGGTTCTGTTTGGATACGAGCATACTACTCTAATAACTGGACTGATCCGCCAGACGGAGCTAATTGGCAGGTTATAAACGGTATAGATCTTAAATGATTAGTATCCTTGTCATAATGAAAATACGACACCTGAGCTACTTAGAATAGGTGGGTATTAGCAAAAAAATATCCTA
>DJXY01000107.1 GCA_002449915.1 Oribacterium sp. UBA6992 | reverse complement strand
CCGAATTCCGCAGCAGGCCAGAGTACCGGTTTTGGCGGCTTTGACTTTAATGATATGGATTTCTCGGATATCTTTGGAGATCTCTTTGGCTTTGGCGGTAACAGAGGCGGCGGATTTTATTCCAGTGGCTTTGGCGGAGCGCAGGCCAATCAGGCAGTCAAAGGAGCCAGCATCCGTACCGGCATCCGGATCACCTTTGATGAAGCAATTAAAGGATGCAAAAAGGATATTAAAATACGGTATAAAGACACCTGCAAAACCTGTAACGGTACCGGTGCAAAGCCCGGAACACAGCCGGAAACCTGTCCTCGCTGCGGCGGCCGCGGTCAGGTGGTGATGTCCCAGAGAAGTATGTTCGGTACGATTCAGCAGGTAACGACCTGTCCGGACTGTCATGGTACCGGCAAGATCATCAAGGAGAAGTGTCCGGACTGCCGCGGTGAGGGATATATCTCAACGCAGAAAACATTTGAGATCAATATCCCGGCAGGTATTGACGATGGACAGACGCTGCGTCGTTCCGGTGCGGGAGATCCGGGTGTCAACGGAGGACCGAGAGGAGATCTGCTGGTCGATATTACTGTGACGCAGCACCCATTCTTTAAGCGACAGGGTACCAATATTTATTCTACAGAGGCGATCAGCTTTGCCAAGGCAGCGCTTGGAGGCAAGACCATCGTAAAGACGGTGGACGGGCCCGTAGAGCTTACCATCCGTCCGGGCACCCAATCGGATACCAGGACGAGGCTTCGCGGTAAGGGTGTACCAAGCCTGCAGAATCCAAATGTTCGTGGCGACCAGTATGTTACAATTGTTGTGACAGTACCGGAGAGACTCACAGCAAAGCAGAAGGAGGCGCTCCGTGCGTATGCAGAGGCATGCGGAGAGCAGGTTTAATATCATATGTTCACAGCTTCCTGCCGGACAGTAAGCATCCGGTGGCAGCCGACGCGTATAAGATCGACAGGCATTTGACCGGCGGTGCAGTTACTTGCATCGCCGGTTTCTTTGTTATATAGTACTTTAAGATTAAAACATGTGTCCTGAGCTCCTATGGAGCCTGCAGGTCAAGACAGGAGTCGTTATGCATCATTTTTTTGTCGATCCGTCCGAAATTGTGGACCGTACGGTGCATCTTACGGGGGAGAATTATAAACATCTTAAAATTGTACTTCGGGCGCGGATCGGAGAAAAAATCCTGATTTCCGATGGCACCGGAACCGATTATGAGTGTGAGGTTTCGGAAATTAACGAGGATGAGATGCTCTTGCATATTAATTTCCGGGAGGAGATCCATGAGCTGCCTGCGGATATTTACCTGTTTCAGGGGCTGCCAAAAATCGACAAAATGGAGCTGATCATACAAAAGGCAGTCGAGCTTGGCGCGCATGCGATCGTGCCGATGGAGACGAGAAATACGGTGATCCGTCTGGATCCGCAGAAGGCGGATAAAAAACAGAAACGCTGGCAGGCGATCGCGGAATCGGCAGCAAAGCAGTCCAAGCGATCTATGATTCCGGAGGTACTGCCGGTGATGAGCTGGAAGCAGAGCCTTGCGTACCTATCGGATTTTTCCTTTTGTGTGATTCCGTACGAGAATGCAAAGGACATACATAAGACGCTGGAGGCGTTACATACGATCGCGCAGCTGCCGGAGACAGATGATTCGGCAAGACCTAAGATCGCTGTAATGATCGGTCCGGAGGGCGGCTTTTCTGACGAGGAAATCAAAGAAGCCCTGGCGCATAACATTCAGCCGATCACGCTTGGAAAGAGGATCCTGCGGACCGAAACCGCCGCAATCTGTGCGATGAGTATATTGATGATTACATTGGAGAGTGAAGCATGAGAGAAATCTATTTTGATAATTCCGCAACCACGAGATGTTTTCCGGAGGTTGCAGATATTGTGAGGAAAACCATGCTGGAGGACTATGGAAATCCATCCTCCAAGCATATTAAGGGCATGGAAGCAGAGCGGTATTTCCGTACGGCGCGGGAGCAGATTGCTTCGACCCTTAAGGTAAAGCCGAGAGAAATCATTTTTACGTCCGGCGGAACAGAATCCAATAATACGGCGCTGATCGGGACAGCATTATCCAAGCGTCGGATGGGAAAGCATATCATTACCTCCAATGTAGAGCATGCTGCTATTTATAAGCCGCTCGAGTTTCTCGAGGAGGAAGGCTGGGAGATTACATTTCTGCCGGTAGACAGCAAAGGACATATCTCTCTTGAGGAGCTTCGCCAGGCGATCCGTCCGGATACGGTCCTGGTGTCTATTATGTATGTAAATAATGAAATGGGGGCCGTGGAGCCGATCAGTGAGATCGGCCGGATTGTTAAAGAGCAGAATCCCAATACCCTGTTCCATACCGATGCCATCCAGGCATATGGAAAATACGATATCCGTCCTAAGAAGGAGCATATTGATATGCTTTCTGTAAGTGGACACAAGATCCATGGTCCTAAGGGAATCGGTTTCCTCTACCTGGATGAAAAGGTGCATATCAAACCTCTGATTTACGGAGGCGGCCAGCAGGAGGATATGCGATCCGGAACTCATAATGTACCGGGAATGGCAGGACTCGGACTTGCGGCGGAGATGGTCTATACCGATCATGCGGCTAAGATGGAGAGACTTCAGAATCTTAAAGATTATTTTATCGATCAGGTATCCATGCTGGATGGCGTTACCGTAAATTCGGAAAAAGGAGCTGCCGGCGCACCGCAGATTGTATCGGTTTCGTTTGCTGGTGTAAGGGCAGAGGTCCTTCTGCACGCGCTGGAGGAGCGTGGCATTTATGTAAGCTCCGGTTCTGCCTGCTCGTCCAATCATCCGGGGATATCCGGAACCTTAAAGGCTATCGGCGTAAAACAGGAGCTGCTGGATTCTACGCTTCGGTTTTCATTTTCCGAGTTCAATACGGAGGATGAGGTCGATATCGCGATTGCTGCGTTAAAGGAGCTGCTTCCGGTGCTTCGCAGATTTTATCGCCACTAAGAAGGAGAGGATTACATGATCTGGAAAAAATTCACAATTCATACCACAACAGAAGCAGAAGACATCCTCTCCGCAAATCTGGCAGATCTCGGGATCGAGGGCGTTGAGATTTTGGACAAGGTGCCGCTCTCGGATGCTGATACCAAGGGAATGTTTATCGATATCCTGCCGGATCTCGGACCGGATGACGGTAAGGCGGATGTCAGCTTTTATGTGGAGGTGACAGACCCAAAGACAAAGCGGGAGCGGCTGGAAAACGCTGCGAGAGAAGCGGCGGATCCGGCGGTGGACAGCAGCTATACCTATGCTGTGTCCAATCTGTATACAGAGGCAGAATTAAAGGAGCTTCTTTGTAAAATCCGGGATATGCTTACGGAAATGCAAAGGTATGTAAATGTCGGTGAAGGGACGATGGAAAGCTCCGATACAGAGGATAAGGACTGGATCAATAACTGGAAAAGCTTTTTTCACCCGTTTACCGTCGGTAATATTTTGATCAAGCCGACCTGGGAGGAAGTTCCAACGGGGGATGAGGATAAGCTTCAGATTGATATTGACCCCGGTACAGCTTTCGGTACCGGCATGCATGAGACAACACAGCTTTGCATCCGGCAGCTCCAGAAATATATGGCAGACGGGGACGAGGTTGCGGATATCGGCACCGGCTCCGGCATCCTGGGCATTACAGCACTTAAGCTTGGTGCAGGTCATGTGTATGGCACGGATCTTGATGAAGAAGCAGTACCGGCAGTACACAATAATTTAAAGGCAAATCATTTGCCGGAGAGCGCTTTTGACATGCTTGTCGGGAATGTCATCGGAGATGAGGCTGTCAAAGACAAGCTGGGACGAGGAAAATATGACATTGTGGCTGCCAATATCCTGGCACCTGTCATTGTGCTGCTGACCGGTGAAGTGGGACCGCTCTTAAAGTCCGGCGGGATTTTTATCACTTCAGGTATCATCAGCGACAGGGAGGCAGATGTGTTAGATGCCTTCCGGTCGCATGATGATATCTTTGAGATCCTGGAGGTGAATCACCAGGGTGAGTGGGTGAATGTTACTGCCCGCAAACGATGACGGGATGGAGTAATGAACGGGCAGACTTATTTGGATGCGTCGCACCAGATGAGCTCGGCTTCATTCACAGCCTTTTCCATCATAGGGATGCACTCATCATAGATGATTTTTTCTGACGCACGGATTTTTTCCGGGATGGGCTTTGTCACCGGATGCCGTGCGACAAAGATCGTGCAGCAGTCCTCATAAGGCTCGATGGAAGTTTCGTAGGTTCCGATCCGCTGGGAAATGTCCACAATTTCCTGCTTATCAAAGGCAATGACCGGACGATATACCGGCAGTGTGCAGACCTCATTGGTGCAGACCAGGCTCTGCATGGTCTGACTCGCAACCTGACCGATGGACTCCCCGGTGATCAGACCGATACAGTTCCGCCTTTTGGCGATGGCCTCGGCAATCCGCATCATATAACGGCGCATGATGATGGTCAGTTCCTCGTGTGGGCATTTCTCATAAATTTTAAGCTGAATGTCAGTGAAGTTTACTACATGCAGTGCGATCGCGCCGGAATACTGCGATACTTCTTTGGCAAGATCAATAACCTTCTGCTTGGCACGCTCTGAGGTATAGGGTGGTGCATGGAAATAGCACGCTTCAATAATGGCTCCGCGCTTGGAAATCATATATCCGGCAACCGGAGAATCAATACCTCCGGAGAGCAGCAGCATGGCTTTTCCGTTGGTTCCAAGAGGCATACCGCCTGCTCCGGGCAGAACCTCGGAGAAAATATTGATATACTGACGGATCTCCACCTGGAGGAGAACCTCCGGAGTATGTACGTCTACTGAGGTATTGGGAAAGGCCTCCAGGATATCGTGGCCAAGCTCGGCGCTGATTTCCTCGGAGTTCATCGGAAATGTTTTATCGGCACGTCTTGTGCGTACCTTAAAGCTCAGCTTCCGGTCTCCATAGACCTCCTTCCAATATGTAAGCACCTGGTTGGAAACCTGCCGGTACTCATGGACATCCTTTAACTGTACCATCGGGCAGATCCCGACAATGCCGAATACGTGCTGTAAGGCATTTACAACATCGTCAAAATCGTAGTCCTCGGACTTTGCGTTGACATAGATACGGCCACGCTCTCTTGTAACGCTGAACTCGCCTTCTACCCTTTTGAGCTTCATGCGGATATCGTGAACCAGAGCATCCTCAAAAACATAGCGGTTTTTGCCCTTGGTTCCGATCTCTGCATATTTGATCAGAAAACTGTGATACTGCATACTGTTCCTTTACTTAAATCTGCTGATCTGAAGAAAACAAATGGAATCGCACGGATCCTGTAAAGCTTCAGACAAAAAAAGGTGCATGTAAAATCAATTGCATGCACCGGAGTCTCTTGTTAATCTTTGATAATTAAGGTATGATACGGATTATTCGGTAATGATGTATGGTGAAAGTACGGACATGATTTCGTCCATACGATTGGCATCGGCATGAATATTAAGGTCAATCGGCTTGGAAAGGTCAAGTGAAAAAATACCCATGATGGATTTTGCGTCAATGACATAACGACCGGAAACGAGATCAAAATCAACGTCAGTGAATTTAACAAGATCATTGACAAATGACTTTACCTTATCAATAGAATTAAGTGAGATACGAACTGTTTTCACGGTTATCCCTCCTTTATAAACTGAATCTAGCTATAATTTAACAATATACAATTCCAAAGTCAAGGGGATGGAAGTTGAAATAAAATGGAACTTAATAATCTGAAAGTTGCAATGCATAACCTCGGCTGTAAGGTTAATTCCTACGAGGCGGAAGCTATGGTAAATGAACTCCGGGAGGCAGGGGCACAGGTGGTTTCCTGGGAGGACGACACTGCGGACGTTTACATCATCAATACCTGCTCTGTGACCAATATCGCAGACCGCAAATCCCGGCAGATGCTGCATAAGGCCAAGGCCAAAAATCCGGATGCCATCGTGATTGGTGTCGGCTGTTATGTGCAGGCACGTGCCGAAGAGCTTAAAAAGGAAGGCGCGGCAGATATCCTGGTCGGAAATAATGAAAAATCAGACATTGTCCCGATTGTACAGGAGTATCTCCGGGGACAGCGGGAAAATGATGCG
>DJXY01000106.1 GCA_002449915.1 Oribacterium sp. UBA6992 | reverse complement strand
TGCGCACCGGCAATCGAAGCTCTCTGCGCGATCACCATACCAAAAGCACCCGCCGTAAACATCGACATCACAAGATCTTTTTTGTCGATCCCCTTGTCCTCATATAAAGATACAAGACACCCCGGCAGAATCCCGCAGGATCCCGCTGTCGGACTTGCGACAATTCTGCCCATCGATGCATTACAGTTGGAGACTGCCAGCGCCCGCGCCATGGCTCTCGTGAGGAAGCCGCCGGACAATCCGCCACCCTCCGACGCATAGCGGAACATCCTATACCCTTCGCCGCCGGTAAGCCCGGACATGGATCGTAGCTTCTCATCATTTCCTGTCTGCACGGACTTAACCATGACATCAAAGGAACGCTCCATCCGCTCGTAGATTTCCTGCTCCGTGCACTCCATTTCCTTTGCCTGATCCGCGAGGACCAGCGCGCTGATTGTAGCATTCGCCGCTTCCGCAGCCTTAACCAGCTCCTCAATCGACTGATATTTCAGCATGCTCTGCCTCCCTTAAACTCTATGCACCAGCAGCGCATTAAGCACATCCGGCAGCTTCCGGATCTCCACCGTAAGACTCTCCGCCGGAACCGTGTCGGTCTCAATGGTCATCAATGTCTCCCCGCCACGCTCCATCCTCGAGAGCTGAAACGAGCAGATGTTGATATCCGGATATTTCTCCCTCATCAGATTTGTGACATTGGCAATCACACCCGGACGGTCCCGGTGCAGTACCAGGATCGTGTCACGTTCACCCGTAAAGTCCACACTCATGCCATTGATATTGTCAATGCGAATGTTTCCGCCTCCGATGGATGCGCCTTCCACGGTGCCTTCCCTGCCATCCGTAAGCTTATAGGAAATGCGCGCCGTATTGGGATGTGCGCCGGGGATATCCTCCATCCGGAAGCGGTAATGGATACCTCTTTCCGTTGCAAGCTGAAGTGCATCCCGGATCCTTGCATCATCCGGAGGAAATCCCATGATTCCGCCCATGAGCGCCCGGTCCGTGCCGTGTCCCTGCCCGGTCCGCGCAAAGGAACCCGACAGTGTAATCTCCACATCCTCCGGGATTTCCGCATCCATCAGCTTATACGCAACATTTCCAAGGCGCACTGCTCCTGCCGTATGGGAGCTGGACGGCCCGATCATCACCGGACCGATAATGTCAAAAACATTCACGTTATGCCTCCTGCAGTCCGTTTTCTTTCTTATGCCTTCTTTCTATGCCGCAAGTATAGCATCGCAGAAATTGCTACTCAAATTTATACATTTTATTTTTTTGTTAAATTGGATTTATGAATCATCTTGAGGGATCCTCGGGAAAGTACTATAATCAGCATGCGCTTTAAAAACTTACATCCGGGGTGAAATTTTATGGAAATAAGACAGTTAAACTCATTTGTAAAAATTGTAGAGCTGCAAAGCTTCTCCAAGGCTGCCGAGGCTCTAGGCTATACCCAGGCTGCCGTCACAATCCAGATCCGACAGCTGGAGCAGGAGTTCAGCACTAAGTTTTTTGACCGTGTAGGGAAGCATGTCGAGCTGACCCCTCCCGGAAAAGAGTTTCTCATCTATGCCAATGAAATCCTTCGTAAGGTAGACGATGTACATACCGCCCTGGGTAATCCCAAGCTTCAGGAACATAAACTGACCATCGGCACGCTGGAGTCGCTGCTCTCCTATAAATTTCCTGCCATCATCAAGTACTTCTATGAAAATTACCCCGAGGTTTCTCTCGAGGTAAAAACCGGTTCTCCGCAGGAGCTCACCGACATGATGGATCATAATCAGGTGGATATCGCGTATTTTCTGGACCGCCGGATCTATGACAATAACTGGATCAAGGTGCAGGAGGAGGCGGAACCCGTGGTTTTTGTTGCAGCACCAGATGCCGACATTGTGCACGAGACCGACATTCACCTGAGCGACCTTGTCCATCAGCCCTTCTTTCTCACGGAAAAAAACAGCAACTACCGCTATGCTCTGGAGCAAACCCTCGCAGCCGAGCGAATGAGCATCCGTCCCTTTTTTGAGACCGGCGACACGGAGGTCATCATTCACCTTATCCGTGAAAACAAGGCTCTGTCCTTTCTACCGTACTTTGCCGTCGAGGATTCCATCCGGCGGGGAGAACTCCGGGAGCTCAAGGTCCGGGACTTTGACGTCACGATGTACCGGCAGGTCTTTTATCATAAAGACAAATGGGTCACCAATGAAATGAGGGAGTTTATGAATCTGTCCAGTATGGGGCTTTTATAATACCGTACGCGCCCCATGTACAGACTCTGTAAACCACTCCTGTAGACGAAATACTTTGCATAGTAGTCGAATGCTCCCGATCCTGAAGCATCTCATTATGCTGCATCTTGTATAAATCACTTTGTTTCGTGGAACAGAATCAGCCCACCCTTTACAGGATAGCCGGTATTCCAGAGATCCTCAAAGGAAATCCACCGACCCTCGGAATAAGTGACTGTCTCTACCTTGAAATCCGGTCCCAGCGGATCCGCATCATCAGCTTCATAGCCGATCAGGAGAAACCAATGCCAGACATAATCCTCCATCTCCGGATTCCGGTGATTTAAAATAAGACAAGGGATGGGCATCCCTGCATCAATCTGGCGCATCACGACCTCTTTAGCATCATGTAGATCGTTGTCCCCGTCATATTCCTCCATAGCGATGCCATGTTCATGATGATCTGCAAGGTATTGTCCATATCCCTCGGTAAAAAGATACAGCTTGTCAATCCCGGTCCATCTCGGATGCAGATACGGCTTCATCCGCTCTGCCTGCTGGATATAGTGTTCCTTATCAAGCTTTTTAAGATCCCCGTCGTAAAGATTTTTATAGTTTCTCCGCAGCGCAAAATAAATAGAGCTGTCCAGCGCGGTAATCGCACCACAGCCCCCAAGCTGCATGATATGATCCAGGCACCAGTCCTGGTTGCCCCCATAAGAATCACCAACGTAAAAAAAAGGAAGTTCTTTTTTCATTTCAAGTCCCCCTCTTCTAACCGCCTTTTACAGAAAACTGTTCAGCGTTTACCATTGATTTTAAGCAAAAGGAAGCCGGAAAGCAATGCCCTCTCCATTACAATCGTAGATGTTTTATAACAAGTTGGATACCCTCTGCTAGGCAGTAGCCTGGTAGATTCGGTCGATTTCCTCCTCGAAGATTTCATCCGGAGTTCTGTAACCCAGGACCTTCCGTGGGAGGCAGTTACACCAGGTCTCCACATCGAAGATCTGCTGACCGGTAAAGTCATCAATCCGCTTACCCTTTGGTATGAACCTTCTGATCAGGCCGTTATGCCGCTCTACGGTTTCCTTATCTCAGGATGTGTAGGGATGGGCATAGTAGACAAGTGTATCAGCCATCTTCTCAAGTTCTGAAAGGTCGGCGAATTCCGAACCGTTATCGGAATTATGCCGAATTCAGGATAACAGTGATAACGGATGTCTGTGTAATGTTTTCCGTCAAATTCTACGGCGCTTATCGGCTGGTTTGCCGC
>DJXY01000139.1 GCA_002449915.1 Oribacterium sp. UBA6992 | reverse complement strand
AGATTGAGATCGGTAATGTGGATCAGAGACTGTATGGTAAAAAAATCCTTGGATGATTCCTGAAACAGCGAATATGCAAGGATTACGGTTCGGTCCTGAGAGTAATCGATCTGCTCCAGGATGAATTTCAGCATCCGTTTCAGGTCCTCTGTAAAATTAATTTCCTGTCCGGGGAGCAGTGTATAGTAAAAGCACTTTTTTTCTTCATCAAAAAAGACGGTATCCGGAGAGAGCAGGAGAGAGTTTTCAGAAAGGAAGTATTCCTCCAGAGTTGTCAGCATGGCATCCAGAGAATGCAGAAAGTCTGCGATTTCCGGATACCCCATAAGACGGTTTTGATATCGGGCTCTAAGACATTCCAAGCCGGAAACATCATAGCGCATGGCAGGCTCACCAGTGCTCTCATCGAGATGCACCGGAAGTGCAGAGGGAATCTGCGAGTGGAGGAGCATATTCAGCTCGTGGCTTTCCTGACTCAGAGATACTGGAGAAATTGTCATATAGCTATGCTTAAGAGTACGCTCCGTCGTCAGTGTTAAGTTTGTCAGATTATTTATCGGCATGTTCATTTTTTCCTCGTTTTTTTCCTTTTCTAATAATGTGACACTTCGGATAAAGTCCTCCGGACGGAAGCCTTTACTGCCACCCTCCTCATGACTTTCCACTTCCTCCTGCAGCAGGGCTCTGGTCTCGGTTATGACCTGTTTGTTCAGCCGGATGGTACTGCTTGTCAGAGTTAACATGACCATCATGGATAAGGCAAAGATATAGGCTGCTTCAATGGTATGCATTTACGGAACCTCCCAGAAGTAAGATCAGTGCGGGCAGCATACAGGGAATAAAAGGGATGGTCTCGTGCTGCAGACTCCTTTTACGGAAATGAGCCGGGAGGATCATCAGGATGCTGACGATTGCACTCACAAATATACCAATCAGCAGCAGGATCAGGATTTCCCGGAAGCTTAGAAATAAAGCAGAAAGCACAAGAAAGAGACCATCACCGATACCCAATGCGCCTTTTGTTAAAATAGATAAGCCAAGCAGCAGACATCCCGGCAGAAATCGTAGAAGTGCTTTAAAAAGAAAAGTTATGGTGACAAAGGTTCCGGCATGCAGGCAGGCATAAAAAAAGCAAGGTATGCCGGTGAGCAATGCCAAAATAAATAAGAGGACAGGGACGGATTTTTTATAAAGGTCACAGACTGCCGCGGTTAGAAAAAATAATAGGTAAACCAGTGTAGATATTGCCATTTTTATGAGATTCCTTTCTGAAACTTTGAGGATTTATCAGGGGGGGGGTCAATCGGCTCCGCATCGGACACAAGGGTGTCTGCCCTGCGCTTTTGCCTTGGAAAGCGGCATTGACTGCGGCTTACTTTCCATGGAACGACAGTCAGGGTCACTATGAAAGCTGCTGCCGTTTTCCGTGCAGTAGATTTCACCGTTAAGAGTTGGGCGGCAGATGGCACAGGCAGTCAGGGTTCGCCCTTGGAATCTGATTTTGCCGGGATCAGATCCCCGGTTTTGAGACGGGATACTTATAACCGCATGCGTGAAATAACTGCAGGAGAGTGATGTATGATAGACATTTCCAGGGTCCTGACCATAACCGACATATACAAGAGGATCTTCCGGGGAACCATCTGAAATGGGATCTCCCCAGCGATATCCGGGGGCACCGATCCAGGCTCTGCGGGAGGCGGTTACCTGCTGTGGGAGACTATGGAGCCCAAGTATGGAGAAAGGCATGATTGCATCATAATTTACAACAAACTGAATGTTTTCTTCATTTAGTTTTGTGTCACTGTAAAGATCAACAAGCTGCATACCGGGCATATGCAGCTTGTCCCGGAGAGCGGCATGACTCATCACAAGCTCCAGGTCCCCGATGAGATCCGGATTTAAACCGATTTTATCTGAGAGCTTCTGGCTTTTTTCCAGATATTTATATTTGGCTAAGCGCTCGACATGCTGTTCCAGTACAAGACTGATTTTCTGATGCCGATGAAGGATCAAGGTAGGTACAATCAGTACCGTGCCTGCCATGATAAAGAGGCTTAATGCCAATGCAGCTTCTATTGTAAAAGAGCAGGAACAGCGGAAACAGAGTAACTTTTCTATGAGTGTTTCCAATGATTTCGGTAGTGATGTTTGTACTTGGAGTGTACGTTTTTGAAATTTGATGGAAGGGGTGCGCTGTTCCATGCTCTTATTACTGTGATTAACAAAAATAGGATTTTTTAATTTACTGTGTATCATTTCCATAGCTGTAAAAGCTGTCAAGCTTTATTGCGTAGGACTCGCGGCTGCTTAAGTCCTGTCCGGCAGCAAAGCGAAGGATGCCAATGCTATACATAGAGTGTCTGGCATTGATTCCCGCCTTTGTACCAATGGCATAGAGACAATGGTCGATGGCAAAGGATCCTGATGGCTGAAATTTGCCGGAGTCCAGGTTCTTTTCAATCCGGGAGAGCATCCTGGTATTTATAACATCCTGGTGCAGAAGTCCTTCACCATAGAGAAAAGCCCTAAGATAATCCCGGTAACTGAGCCCGTGCCCCTCGGAGCTTCCGGATGAAGGTCCACTCTCTCTGAAAAGGAGTAGATCTTTTACATCAATACTCCAGCTTTGCTTATTATGTATCAGTGGAACCCGCCCGCCCGAAAGCAGTGTCCGGACATCCATAATTGCCTGTGCAAGCGCCCAGACGCCTAGTACAAAAAAGGTAAAAACCGGTATGAGAAGCGGAGTGCCTGCGGTGACAAGGAAGGTACTGACAAAAGCTCTTGCTTCCGCCTTGCGTCCCGGGTCACTGTAGAGATATAGAAGATTCAAGCCTTCTCTTACAGCAATCAGCTTTGTGACCATGAGGGAGAGATTTTCCCGATCACTTGCTTTGCCGCCGAGCAGGTACTCAAGCTCCAGAGTCCCTGCACCGCTGGGTGGCAAGCCTTCGGAGTTATCTTTTATGTGGAATCCATTGAAATAATGCAGCGCATATTCGCCGATCAGAGCGAGCTCCACTGGATTTGCTTCAGAGTCAGCAGTAAAACGTATTTCGGTATCGTGCAAAGCTGCATCGGATGGAAGCTCCGCACCCTCAGGCAGTACCAGGGAAAGAAGATTTTCTGAAAGTCTGTCTTTGAGATTTTCCAGCGTCCGCGTATTGTTATGGTTTATTTCACTGGTCTTGACATTGTAGCGTATGAGTGACAGGCTCTGCCACTCCGAGAGAGCAGAGCGATAGAAGGCATCGATTTCAGCTGAAAAATCATAATCGGAGCCGTCTTCATCCTCGTCTTCCTCAGCCTCTGCGATCGCTTCTGCCAGCCAGTCCTCAAAATCGGAAACATCAGAGCAGATCTTGTCAATATGCCGATGGAGTGCTTCTGCTACCGCAGGGATCTGTTCTACCTTCTGC
>DJXY01000167.1 GCA_002449915.1 Oribacterium sp. UBA6992 | reverse complement strand
CACCATCGGTTCCGGAAACGAGGATCGGATGCTTATAGCCCTCCGGAAGTTCAAACAAACCGCCAAAGCCACCGAGACCGGAGGCAACACCCTTGGTCATGGTACGCGCAACATACTGCTTCATCAGTTCCACTGACTTGTATCCGGCAGTGATATCTACACCCGCATCCTTATATGCTTCACTGTAGCTCTTGGTATTCATGCTTTACCCCTCTTCCTTTTCTTCCGGCTTGACAGCACTGCAGGCTGCCGCACTTGTATTCTGCTCTTTATTTACTGCTGCATCATCCGTATCCGTGTCATTTTCTGCCTTGTGACGATTTCTCCACTCCTTGGGGATTTTTTCCTCAAAACGATTCTTTTCCGTCACACTTGGAATTTCCGTAGGATACTGACCGTTAAAGCACGCTGCACAGAAATGCGGGTGCTTGCTTCCGGCTGGGATTTTGAGCGCATCCTCTACGGACAGATATCCGAGCGTATCCGCACCGATAATTTTGGCAATTTCTTCGATTGAATGATGGCAGGCAATCAGGTTTTCACGGGAATCAATGTCCGTGCCATAATAGCAGGGATTTAAAAATGGCGGCGCGGAAATCCGCATATGCACTTCTTTGGCGCCCGCTTCCCGGACAAGCTTCACGATACGGGCGCTTGTGGTGCCGCGGACAATAGAATCATCCACCAGGATAACCCGCTTCCCCTCGATTTCCGAACGGATCGCATTAAGCTTGATGCGGACCAGCTTCTCACGCTGCTCCTGCCCCGGCGCGATAAAGGTCCTGCCGATATATTTGTTTTTGATGAGTCCGATGCCGTAAGGGATGCCAGACTGCCGCGCATACCCAATGGCAGCATCCAGTCCCGAGTCCGGGACACCAATCACGACATCTGCATTCACAGGATGCTCCAGTGCAAGGAACGAACCTGCGCGTAGTCTTGCCTCATGGACTGAGGCACCATCAATAATAGAATCCGGTCGTGCAAAATAGATGTACTCAAAAATACACGTAGACGGAGTCACCTTATTGCAGTGATCTGTAATACTGCGAATGCCGTTGTCATCCACCACCATGATCTCACCGGGTTCAAGCTCTCTCACCAATGTCGCACCGACAGCATCCAGTGCACAGCTCTCGGATGTAAATACGATCGAGCCGTCTTCCATTGTGCCGTAGCAGAGCGGACGGAAGCCATGCTCGTCACGGCAGGCAATCAGCTTGCTTGGAGACATAATGACAAGAGAATACGCTCCGTGCAGCTGGTCCATTGCATGGTTTACAGCGTCCTCAATGGAGCCGCAATGCAGACGCTCTCTGGTGATGACATAGGAAATCGCTTCTGTATCTGTTGTGGACTGGAAAATGCATCCATCCAACTCCAGCTTGTGTCGAAGTTCGTAGGAGTTCACCAGATTTCCGTTGTGGCATAATGCCATATGACCTTTTACATGATTCACGACGATCGGCTGGGCGTTGATCCGGTTGGTGATGCCACTCGTTGAGTACCGTACATGACCGACGGAAATCTGACCGCTTCCGAGACGGCTGATCTGATCCGGCGTCATCGCGTCATTGACAAGACCAAGCTCCCGGTAAAAACGGAACACGCCCTCATCATTTACAACAATTCCTGCAGATTCCTGACCTCTGTGCTGCAGCGCAAACAAACCATAGTAGGTCAAAAGACCAAGTGGCTTTGTCGTTTTGGAGTAGATACCAAAAACACCGCACTCTTCGTTGATTTTTTTCATTCAAATCCCCTGTTTTGGCTGCCAGGCAGCCGATAATGATTACTGGTTAAACTGTGCCTCAATCGCTTTATCTTTTTCAAGGATTTTGGCATGATTTTGCTCTCTGTCCTTAAGAAGCTTCTCTGCAAGACCTTCATCCTCTACTGCCAGGATTTCAATGGCAAGCAATGCTGCATTTTTGGCAGTATTGATTCCAACAGTGGCAACCGGTATTCCGGGCGGCATCATGACAGTGGAAAGCAGGGCATCCATACCCTCCAGCACCTTGGAGGAGCAAGGTATCCCGATGACCGGCAGAGTTGTGTTGGCAGCGAATGCTCCTGCCAGATGTGCTGCCATGCCCGCTGCGGCGATGATGACGCCAAAGCCATTGCTGCGAGCGGATTTTGCAAATGCGGAAGCTTCCTCTGGTGTCCTGTGAGCAGAGAAAACATGCACCTCGTGTGGTACCCCGTAATCCTTCAGTACCGAGATTGCCTTTTCAACCACCGGGAGATCCGAATCTGATCCCATAATGACTGCTACCTTTTTCATTTGACTCCTTTCTCATGTGCCGCGGAGTATTTAACCGCGAAAAAAAGAGGAAACAGCGCATAGCTGTTCCCTCTTACTTTTTAAACCTTGTGATATGCGACAATGACAGAATTTTCACGATGATTTCCGAATCCTGCAATAAGGTGCACTGCCGTAATGCCGTAAAATCTCAGACGGGCAGAAAATGAGTTCCAATGACTTTCGTATACTGCGAAATTCATTTCCATCTTCATTCTCCATCCTCTCGTGCAAGACATCAGACATCACAAGAATTATATTGGATACCGTACTTTCCGTCAAGCCCGTAAAAAAGATGTAAATTCCAGTCTAAAACCAGCTTATTTTGTGAGTTTGAGAAGGATCTCATTGCTCCGCTGGATAAACTTTGTCATTTCATCCGCCTTAAGTGGTGACTGCTGAAGTCTTGCAAGATCATATACCTGCTCGCAAATCATTTTGCTTGTATCATCCGCTTTATCCTCATGCTCCATAAGATACTTTACCAGAGGATGCTCGGTATTGAGAATCAGTGTCTCATCAACCGGCATCTCGCCAAGCTGCATACCCTGTGCGGCATACATCTTCATCATATCATTCATACGACGGGATTCCTCGGAAACAGAGAGCATCG
>DJXY01000178.1 GCA_002449915.1 Oribacterium sp. UBA6992 | reverse complement strand
CCGAGAATCCGGTGTCCTCTGACTGAAAGGTGCTGCAATCCTGTAAATAATTAATCAAGCCCGCAATACTAAGCTTACGATTACGGTCCACTTCGCTAAAACGAATACGACTCTGATATTGATACATCTTCTCTTCTTCCTTTTTATAAAAAAATAGCACCGTGAACTCATTATTCACAGTGCTTAATAGCTGGCCCACAAGGATTCGAACCTT
Organism: Oribacterium sp. UBA6992; assembly: GCA_002449915.1. GTDB lineage: Bacteria > Bacillota > Clostridia > Lachnospirales > Lachnospiraceae > Oribacterium. The sequence continues at coordinate 2,719 of DJXY01000178.1, read as the reverse complement.
GGAAATGACGGAGTCAGAGTCCGTTGCCTTACCGTTTGGCGATAGCCCTAAGTCTTGCTTCCTGTTTTTGTCTCGCCTTGTTTCTGACGACTCATGTATAATACAAAATCCCGAGATTTTTGTCAACAACTTTTTGAAATTAATTTTGCGATTTATTTCATTGCCTTTTTAACAACATACGGATAACATACGGATCGACAAAACCGACAGCCGATCCGCATGCGGAAGTTCTTATTTCTCTATATAATTCTTAAATCCGTCTGTATAGGTCATGGTACCGTCGGCATCAATCCAGCAGGCTTCAATCTGGTCATCCTGCGGTCGGTCAGCATTCAGCTTGGAAAGACATGCCTTGCCATCTTCCACCGACATGAGAAACAATCCTGTGGATAAAGCATCCGCGAGCCCGGAGTCCGAGGTCAGGATGGAAACACTTCTATGATATGTGCCGGGGTACAGCGTGTCCGGATCGATCAGATGGGAGTATCTCACGCCATTTACCGTATAGTATCTCTCATAGTCTCCACTTGTGACCAGTGATTTCCCGTCCAGATTTGTGACTACGGCGTACTGCTCCGCGTTTGTGTCTCCATCCCGGTAGTCTGGATTTTCAATTGGAATCACCCATTTCTTGCCGTCCGCGCGGGTGCCGATGGTGCGCACATTCCCGCCAAGATTAACGCAGAAGCTCTGGTTTCCCTCTGCCATGATCTGCTTTGCCGCAAGCTCCGCAGAGTAGCCCTTGGCGATGCCACCCACATCCAGACTCATATCCGGATCCGAAAGATAAACGGTAGAATTTGCCTCATCAATGATGATGTTGTTGATGTCCGTGTGCTTTGCCGCCTGCTTGAGCTCCTCGTCCTTAGGCAGTTCTGCATGCTCCGGATCACTGATCCCGGCTTCCCGCTTATCATGCCAGACACTGAGAACAGAGCCGCCGGCGATATTCACCTTGCCATCGGTGATTTCATAGACCTCCTTGCCAAATTTTACCAGGTCGATGATCTTCTGATCCACCTTGACAGGCGCGATTCCTGCATTGTCGTTGACGGTTTTTAAGTTGTTCATGCCGTCATAATTATTATAGATATCATACAGACGGTGGCAGTCCAGCAGGAGATCGTGCGCATCCGAATACGTTTTCTGGAAGCTGTCTTCATTTTTACTGTATCCGATAATTGTGGATGCGGTATCAAAAACGTCTAGGAACTGGTTCTGATAGCGGCTCAGACTGACACCGCAGCCGGCAAGCACTCCCACCAAGCAGATGACAGCTGCGAATGCAGTCAGACTTTTAAATCCTCGTTTCTTCTGGATTTTGCGATCTCCTTTAGTTAGTTGCGTTAGCAGTTTTTCTTCGCGTTCTGTTGTCTTAATTTTCTTCATGTGTTTGTTAAAACTAGTCCAAAATGAAAAATGCATAAATCAGTGAAATCCTTCCTGTTAATCCTTTCTTAAATGCCAGCCCTGGAGCCTGCATTGTATTTGGGCGATAAAAAATTTGTAAGCGAGCAGCTTGCGTCAGTGCCCGATCACCTTGCGGATGATGGACAGGATAAGACCTGCGATGCCGAGAGTGCGAATGATTATGCCATTTGCAAGATAGGTTTCTGCGGCAGTAAGGATCCCGCTCAGGACCATACCATCTCCGGTTACAAAGGCATCCGCAACAAGACCCAGGAGATAGAAAAACAGCACCAGCACAAATGCAGTGATGCCTCTGCCACTGTCGATTCGATAGCTGCCATCCTCATCCCAGACCTTTTTGCGGGTGAGCATCCAGAAAAATTCAATGAAGAAGATCAGGAGGATTCCTCCGGAAATTCCGCAGAAGGTCATTTCTGCAATATTTTTATCATATACCATCGTCTCCCATTGCCCCAACGTTTCAAGGTTCAGGAGCACGGCATAGGTATAGATGATAAAAATCAGCGCGAGGAAAAAGGCGCAAAGCAGCTGCAGACCTCGTGTGATTACGCCCATGACGGTTCCGGCAACATTACGGGGCATGCCGCTCTCTGCTTCCTTATACGCGGGAGTGTATTCCGGAGCCGTGCGGCGCAGTCTGGGCGCCGGGGCATAAGCACCAGGATAAGGAACGGATGCGGGGTCCGGATGATGGACGTAGGGATCCTGACCTTGCCCTCCGGCGGGGCTTCCTGTCTGCTCTGGTCTAGGTGCGGCAGGCATATCCTCAAGCTCGGGCATATAGTCCGGCGACAGAACGTCGGAGGCTTCCGGGTGTTTTTGAAACCATTTGACTGCATAGGAACAGCTGGGAATAGCTGTCAGATGGTTTTTGCGCAGGTACTCTGTCAGCTTCAGCATGAGCTTCCCTGCGATGCCCTGTCCCTGCAGGCTCTCATCCACTACAGTGTGTGTGATTTCCACGGTATGATCCGCTCCTTCAATCGCCGGAAAATCCACCTCCGCCAATGCGAGATCGTCGTCGTCCGCGAGTACGATACGATCGTGATATATCTTATAAATCATTTTACTCTCCATCCCGCTGTGATGCAGGTACCGGTTTGCTTTTGATACAGTTGATTTATTATATCGTAAAGAGTAGAGAGGCGCAACTTATCCGGAGGGGAGGAAGGCATCCCCCACTCAAGTTTCATCTGCACGGGGGATGAATCATCCGAGAGGAGTGATTTAGACCTCGATCGGATGACTTTCCAACTATGGAGCAATGATCTGACACGTGAAAATAATT
>DJXY01000153.1 GCA_002449915.1 Oribacterium sp. UBA6992 | reverse complement strand
ATGTTGGTGGTGAGGTTGATGACCTTGGTCTGTGCATTGGCGGTTTTGATCCCGAGTTTTGCAAAGACGGTAAAGGCAATAATCAGAAATGTTCCGGTTCCGGGACCGTAAAAGCCGTCATAAAAGCCGATAATCAGCGCCGCGATCACTGCGGTCAGATAGATTTTTGGCGTCAGCACGACCGTTTCATCCTCAATCGTTCCAAAGAGCTTTTTGTTTAATACGATGAATGCAGATACCGGGAGTACTCCGGCGAGTACCATGACGAGGATCCGCTCCGGTACAATCAGCGACATATGCGCTCCGATGCTGGAGCCGAGAATCGCCGCAAGGATGGAAGGCAGCGCCAGTTTCCAGTTGACGAGTCCCTCTTTTATAAAGCGAATGGTCGCCACCGCAGTGCCACAAGTGGAGCTAAGCTTGTTGGTCGCAATGGCATGATGCGCCGGAAGTCCTGCAAAAAGATATGCCGGCAGGGAAATCAGTCCTCCACCGCCGCCGATCGCATCAATCAAGCCGGCAAGAAACACCATCGGGCATACAATGAGATACGTCATCCACGAAATTACCATGCTACTTTCTACCTCGTTTTAAATACTCCGGTAAAGGATATTACCGCAAAATACTGATCAAAGGCTTTGCGGCCTGCGCTGCTATAAAAAGCTTTGAATCTTAATTTCACGAGTATACCACTCCACCGTCTGGAGGGAAAGTGCCATAATTGTTGGGAGGAGCGCGATGTCAAAAGAATCACTCCTCAGCCTGCAGGGAAAGTGCAGATAATTCCCGGATGGTTTTATCATTCTTTAACATTTGAAATCGAGTTTTATGTTATAACATTTTTATCGGGCAGATGCTGCCCTGATAATCAGTGACGGTATCAAGCTCTCTGATTATACTTACTTAAAAGGGAGCGGACCAGAAATGGAAACTCATTTTATCGGAAAAAAGCATCAACTCCAGGAACTATCTTATCGGAATGCTGTCCACACTGATTTCAAATCAGTTGTCGGCGGCAGAAAAATGCCAGACGCTTGAAGAAAAATATGCGTTTCCTGTTTTAGGGAACATATCGAAAGGGGTGAATACAATGTGTAATCTCAGTGAAGGAATCTATGAAAACGGACTGAAAAAGGGTAAATTGGAAGGATTAGCGGAAGGTAAAGCCGCTGGTTTAGCTGAGGGCACTGCCAAAGGTAAGGCGGAAGGTAAACTGGAAGGTAGGCTTCTAATGCTGTTTGAGCTTGCACATGAACGGCAGCTCCCAATTCCGGATGCGGTCCGAAAAGCATCTGAATTTGGCATCAAGGATGAAGCTGATTTCAGGTCGAGGTCTGCACTTGCCGGATATGATCTCTCGGGAATTTAAGTTTATATTGCTCAGAAGCCATTTGGATTTGTTCTAAGGTGGTAGTTTTTAACTTACGCGATAAAATTTCTATTCCGGTAAAGTCCTTTTGCTCATAAAAAAAAGAAGTGCATCTGCCTCGGTTTACGATGATCAGATGCACCTCTTATCATTTTATCTATTGCGAATGCAGGATCTGCGGCATTATACGTTATCCCTGCTTTTCTGACTTACGCTTCCATCCAAGCAGCCCGATCAATGCGATCAGGGAAACTGCAAGATACAGAATCATATGCGCATGATCTCCGGTCTGCACGCTTCGGCTTGCGCCTGCTGTCTCACCATCTGTTGCATTACCATCATGCAAGCGATCACGATGTTGCCCTTTCACAGCACCCTCGGGATCGGAAGGCACCGCTTCATTCTCTGCTGGTGTAGTCTCGGGAGCCACCTCTGATGTACTTGCCTCAGGAGTGCTGAAAACAGATTTGATCCCTGTTGCTCCAGAGTGACCGGATCCGCCACCTGAACCTCCTCTATGCCGTGGCTTCTCTGGTTCATCCGGCGTGGTTGGGACGTCCGACGGAGATTCTACAATATCCGACGGCGTTTCCTTCTTTATATCAGATGAACTTGCCGGCATATCCGACGGAGTTGCCTTTCCAGGCTTGACAATGATCTCTGCTTCAATATCCTTACTGAACTTATCACTACTAACGCTTAGCTTACCACTCACAAACGTAGTTCCTGCCATCATTTGTTTCGTATCGTCATTCACTGGGCTAAATAGTTTTAAGTCGTTTACATTTATCTTCGGTATTTCTTTCGATACTGTCCTGGTAACTGTTAATGTGGCATTATATAAAATATTGTCTTTAGATATCAATCGAACAGATTCGCCTGGATTAATTGTAACCGCTGATTCCAATTTATCACCATTTAATCTCATTAACTGTAGCTTATTATCATCAATCGATATATTATAGCTGCCCTTTGTTTCCGCAGTGTCCATAATAGTAAATGATTGGGTCTCCCATTGTTTTTGTTCTGCATTATAGGTTAATTCCAGAGACTTTGGTGCAGCAATTTTAATTTTTTCCAACGGGTCTGGATCTACACTCTTATAATCTTGGCTAATCTCCATTACCTTGTTGTAGATTTTTTCTCCCAGTTCATCAAACGAAACCGTTTTTTCATTATTAGCAACTTTATTTTCCTTCAGAATTCTCCAAATAGCATTTTGAGTTGCCTGAAAAGCAATATAATCAGCCCCACCACCATCTTTTATTTGCTGATTCCAATATTTAACCGGATCCTCAGGTTGTGGGTCCGGTTCTCTGCCGTCAGCAGACACCATTTGAAAAGCCGCCTGATAAAAATTTGAACTTTCTACTTCCTCTTTACTTAATGTACTTTTCAACTTGCTAAACTTCCAATTAGTCCCTACATCACTTATAAATTGGTGAAGCCTTTTATAATGATCCCGATTATTATCGACATAATCTTGATAAGAATATGTTACATTTTCACCAAGCGTTGCCTTAATGTAAGGATCATTACGAAAGCTTTCAGGTATTATTAAATATTTATTAAATGTATCTTTATCTATCGTTGCGACAGTCTGATTATCGTAAAGATTATATCCATTTGTAGGATAGCCGGCATACATCGCAATCATCACAAGTCGCTTAACATCATCAGTTAAGAAGTTCAAATCTCCGCTCTGGTACACCGTAGCAGAAGAACTACCCGATCCCTGAGAATCACTCGCATAATTTGGGATAAGTTTGTCATGTTCCAGACAATATAACTGATATTCGGTACCATCTACTGTCAACCTACGATCACCTGTAAAATTACCACCCAAAATTTCGTATTTTCCAGCACTGTTCTCTGCATACCCGACTCCGGCAGAGGCTGTAGACAGCAGCAATGCCGCGCTCAGCACAGCGGGCAGGAACCGCTTAGCTTTCAAACTTAAATGCATGTATTTATCCTCCATGATGACAAGCAATCGTAAACGAAATATTCAATATAATAACGATTCTTATTTTTATTGTCAATAGAAATTAAAAATTTAATAATTTACTATTAATTTAATGTTTCTATGCATTTTTATTTTCTACAGAATGTTAAAAGTTGACATATTTTATAAAACTAAAATGCAAATAAAGCTCATCTCTATTAAAGCTTGCATCACTCTTCCGGATGAATTGGTCTCATGGCAGAGTTCTGATTCTCCTCTCGCCTGCATAGAAACCTCCACGGGATAGGGAAATACTACTTAAGTGCTACAGATTCTCCTCTCACCTGCACAGGAGTTTGGTCTCGATCTCGCATACCGGCTCCAGGCTCTCTATTGTCTCCTCACCGGCACAGGAGTCTCAGGATACGGGTCTTGTCGATCAGGAAAATCGCGACGTCCATAAACAAGTGGGCAATGAGCGTACTGACGATGACACCATTAGCCTTTAAAAGGAAGCCAGAATGAAATCCGTACCAGATGACAAAGCCGGAATAGGCGACCATAAGCATGAGGAATGGAAAATTCCGCGCGATGCCGGAGATATCGCCCCGGAAGCCTTCCCATGTGACATCAAAGTAAACGAAGCGACCGATGATCAGGGTGACAAAATAGATAATAAGATTCTCATAGTTGAGATCGTCATAAATAAATCGGATGTACATAAGGATCAGCACGACATAGAGCGAGCTTATGAGCCGCATGGAGCCGCGCTGTTTCGAGTCCAGATTGCGGAGATGAACCAAGACACGATCAAAAATGCGGTTCACGATCATCGAGAGCAGCAGAAATCCGATCAGCATCCAGTCCTTGTAGCTTCGCCACAGAGACGCCACGGGACCGGAGATCCGGTCATTGATGATGTAGTAAAGAGCAAGCAGCAGAAGCACCGAGGTGCTTGCAAATGCCATTTCAAAAAAGCTTTCCATAAAACGGAGCGCTCTTATGTCCTGGGGAGCCCGTCCGCGGCTACGGGATCTTGTCTCTGTGTTTCTCGTGCGAATGCTTCCGGCGTTTGCGCGGTCGTTTCGGCTGGTTAAATTTGACGGCTTCGGATATTTTACTGTATCGTCCTCATCTTCATAGGGCTCCGTATAGTAATCCTGATCTATCTTTGCAGCCGCTGCTCTCTCCCGATCTTTAGCATAATAATCCGAATCTATATTAAGGTCATATTCCGCGGAAATTCCCTTATCTTCATCGGCATCAAAATTCTGCCCGCCGGATGGATGACTCCGGTCAAATTCGGCACGCACACGCG
>DJXY01000128.1 GCA_002449915.1 Oribacterium sp. UBA6992 | reverse complement strand
GTGTCGGATCTTCTGTATGTCGGGAGGAGGACAGAGGAGAAACTGGAGAAATACGGCATTCGCACCATCGGGGAGCTGGCGGAAGCGGATCCGCGTTACCTTCAGAACTGGTTTGGCAAGATCGGCCCGATGCTCTCGGTATTTGCAAGAGGGGAGGATCGGACGCCGGTGAATGACCTCGGCGTGGAGGCACCGGTCAAGAGTGTCGGAAACAGCACGACCACGCCGCGGGATCTGGTAAATGACGAGGATGTGCGGCTTGTCCTCTATCTCCTTGCAGAGAGCGTATCGGAGCGCCTCCGGAAGAATCACTTTGAGGGACAGGTGGTTTCTGTGTATGTGAGAAACTCGGATCTCTGGGGATTTCATCAGCAGAAAAAGATTTCGGCGCCGACTAATATTTCCGGAGAGATTGAGAAAACGGCATTTGACATTTTTCAAAAGCTGTATCGCTGGGAGAAGCCGGTCCGGAGCATCGGGATCAGCGTCGGAGACCTGAAACCGGAGGGGCAGCCGAGGCAGCTCTCGCTGTTCCTGAATGAGCAGTACCGTGAGCGGCAGATGCGGGCGGACCGGATGGTGACGCTGATCCGCAGCAGATATGGATATGCGGCGGTGAAGCGGGGTATTATGCATGAGGATCGGTATCTATCCTCCTTAAATGCGACGGCGGAGGATCACATGATCCATCCGCATTCGTATCTGGAACATGGAAACCGGAGCGGCTGTGAGGCGGTTCTTTGCACGGAAGGCAGGTGAATTACATGGGCGTTTACGACTATCATCATGATTCCGGGAGACCGGACCGCCCGGAGGTGCAGAGTGATGCGCCGCTTACAGAACACGCGCAGGAAACCCTTACCGTCAGTCCATATAAAGCCTATGTTGAGGTGATCGCGGATTTTTCTTCCGACGGGAGGATGAAACCGCTCCGCCTCATCTGGGAGGATGGCCGCAAATACGATGTGGACCGCATCCTCCGCGTGGACCGGTGTGCAAGCCTCAAGGCAGGAGGTGCTGGGATCCGGTATGTCTGCCGGATTCTCGGGCAGAGAGTCGAGCTGTTTTATGAGGAAAACGGCTTCTGGTTTGTGAACCGGAAGACACCGAGGGCATAGGAAGACTGGTCGAACGGATCGATGATCCGGATCCATACTATGTGCTATCGGATGAGGGAAGCCATCCAGCGGCCCATATCCTCAGCAAGCTGCAGTCGGCAGGAATCAAATCCATGCTTTCCCGGATAACGAATCAGCCGGTGACTGGCTGTTGTGGGTAACGACTCCAGTTTCTTCCAGAGATCAGCGACATTGGTCTTTTCCGGAGCATCGTCATCATAGAGGCCTACCTGGATAAGGAGATTTCGGTCCTTAAGCACTTCTGCTTTATTTGCAAAATCCCAGTCTGCCATGTGCGCTTTACTATCTTCAAAGAGTGCCGTATCGGAAGCTTTGTGCAGCACATGTCCGAGCTCTGTGCAGAATTGAGCGACGGCCTCTTCGTGCGTCTGCCCTGTAGGGATGTCATATTTCCAAAGGGAGGCATGATTGAATGGAGCCATTACGACTGCCCCACGTACCCAGGGAAGCTGAGGAAGAACGTTCAACACGGTGTTGCCTCCGTTGGAATGTCCGGCAAGGAAGATGTTGTCCGGGTCGATGTTTAGATCCATGGCGTGATTTCTGGCATAAATCGCAGTTGCCATCGCATCATCTATGCAATGGGAAAATGAATAGGTTCCTTCAGATCCCCAGGCACCGCGATGAAAGATCCGGATCACTTCAAAGCCAATCCTGCGCAGATCTTGCGCAATATCATCATTCACTGTTGTGCCGGGGATGCCATGAAAGAGCAGTACCAGGGGATGAGGGGATTCATAGATTGAACCAGGCAGATAAATTTCTCCGTAAACGGTACTGCCGTCTACTTTTTCCTCAAATAAACGAGCGTCGGGCTGACCGTCTTGAGGATATGCAGGATCTTTTAATATTGTATCTGGATTTAAACGCATATTTAACCTTCCACTTTTTCTAAACTCTCTGCTGTGTGCTTATACCAGTCTTTACCATAAACAAAACGAGAAGCGACCATGGAAACCACAGTATCACCGCAGGAATTCAGCAGTGTGCATCCCGGATCAAAGAGCTCGATGATCATGAGAAGGATAGGCATTGCTGCATCCGGCAGACCAAATACGGAAATGATCATCGTTTCGCCTGCCGCACCACCACCGGGAACAGAAGAAGTAGCCACAGAGGAAGCAACAGCCACAAATACGGCCAGAGCAATCTGGCTTGCTTTCAGCGGCATGCCAAACATAGTCGTGGCCAAAACAATGCAATATGTCATGGCGATGCAGGCACCGTCCATGTGACATGTTGCACCGAGTGGAATGACGACAGAATAAATATCATCCGGGACACCCAGTGTCTTGCAGGCATCCATCTGAAGCGGAATAGTAGCTGCAGATGAACGGGTTCCAAGGGCAGTCAGTGCAGCAGGCAGTATACTCTTAAAATAATGCTTTACACCCCAGGAGCCTGCTCCGATATAGGCATAAATACCCAGAAAAATGAAGAAGTAGGCAAAGACGATGCCATAGAATGTGAGCATGGCAAATCCGTAGGTCTTGAGGATTTCAATGCCATAGGTTGCCGTTAAGTCTGCAAAGTAGGCGCCCAGACCGATAGGAGCGAGCTTCATCAGTTCAGAAACCATCTTGTACATGATGGCAGAGCCGGAATTCAGGAATTGTTTCATTGGTTCAGCTTCTTTACCGACGAATGAACAGCAGATGCCAAAAAAGATCGTCATGATGATTAATGGCAGTACATGATAACGCGAAATCAGATCCGGAAAATCTCCCACAGTAAAGGTGCCAACGATTTGATCGGCAAGTGAAGTCTTTGCTGCTTCCGTAGTTTCCATATCTACCTGAAAATTCGTTGGTACTCCGACGAGGCTGGTGACACCCATGGTGATTAAAGAAGCCAGGGTTGCTGT
>DJXY01000224.1 GCA_002449915.1 Oribacterium sp. UBA6992 | reverse complement strand
GTCGGGGACGCCGACCCCTACGGGCGTAATTGTTGACAATATGCATTTCATATCCTTAACGCATATTGTAATATGGTATACACCGTTTTGAGAATAATTATATCCGCTTAGCCTTAACGGCTTTCTTTTCGGTAAATTTTCCATAGACTGATTTTACCACATTAAACCTTGAATATCAACCGTAAATCTGTTATAATATTTCTCGCTGAGAATGATAGTATTCTGACTGGTTTTCGGGTTGTCTGATGGAGAGCTTCTCCGGAGGTCTGCGATCCACGACGTACCGGTATGGATTTTGGTACCGCAAATGGAAATTTCGGCACTGCAAAAGGGAATTCCGGTATCGCAAAAGGGAGTAATGATTACATGAGCTTTTCCAGCCTGATTTTTACAGCGCTGTTTTTGCCGCTGTTTTTACTTATATATTATATTGTACCGGGGATCCGGCAGAAAAATCGGGTGCTGCTTCTGGCATCCCTGCTTTTTTATGCCTTCAGCGGTGTCCGGTACCTGATCCTGCTTCTCGTTATGGCAGCGCTCGCCTGGGCGCTTGGACGGAAAATTTCAATAGAGGCAGCGAAACAGTCGCTTTATGTTGCTGCTTTTCATTCATCACCACCTGAGGATCAAAATGATCAAAACAATTCAGAGGCATGCAGACAGCAATCAAGCTCAGGGCATCCCAAGACCTGGCTGTGCATCGCGACTGCCATTTTTCTGGGCGTTCTGATCATCTTTAAATACACAGGATTTTTTGTACGGACCGCGGCAGAAGTCACGGGGAATGCATTCGCCGTGCCAAACATCGTGCTGCCGCTTGGAATATCCTTTTATACATTTAAATTGATTTCCTATGTCACGGACATTTACAGCGGGCAGATTGCGGCACAGCCATTGCCGGAGGTGCTTCTTTATACCGTAAATTTCCATCAGATCGCGCAGGGACCCATTGCCCGTTACGGCGAGATGGAGGACGCTCTTAACAACCGTACGATGAGTGCAGAACAGTTCAGCGATGGCGCATTCCGCTTTATCGTGGGACTTGCCAAAAAGACGATTCTCGCGGATCATCTCGGAGAGCTTGCCGCCGGATTTCTGCCGCTGAGCCTTGAGGGGCTTAGTCCAAGCGTGGAGGCTGCATGGCTTGGAAGTATATGCTACATGCTGGAGCTGTATCTGGACTTCTCTGCCTACACCGACATGGCGATTGGACTCGGCGAGATGATCGGATTTGAATATCCAGAGAACTTTAATTACCCATATGCGGCGACTTCCGTGAGGGATTTCTGGCGCAGGTGGCATATCACACTGTCTTCGTTTTTCCGGGATTATGTATACATCCCGCTGGGTGGAAGCCGGGTGAGCTTTGGGCGGTTGCTTTTTAACCTCCTTGTGGTCTGGTTTCTGACCGGCTTCTGGCATGGCGCAAGCTGGAATTTCATCCTCTGGGGATTGTATTATTTTGTCTTTATCGCATTGGAAAATCTGGTGCGCCGCATGAAACCGCTGCACAAAAAGTTTGCAGATGCGGATCCTGCCCCGGCGCAGAGACCAGCTGATGCGGAGTCCGCACCAGTGCAAAAGCTTGCAGATGCGGATCCTCTCCCGATACAGAAATCGGATACAGAGACGGTACCTCAGAGCGCAAATACGGAGACTGCATCTCAGACGCTTGCTTCGCATACGCATGTAAATGGTGCAGAAGGAATTTCTACGGAGACTGCAGTTTCCGGAAAAGCTACCGCCGTTCTGGCAGCGGTGAAACGGGTCCTCGGGCATCTTTATACCTTGCTGGTGGTATTTTTTGGCTGGGTGCTGTTCCGATTCTCGGACTTCCCGACACTTCACCGGGTGCTGCGCATCATGCTTGGATTGGATGGCGCCGAGCTTGGCGATCAGGTGACGCGCGTTACGCTTCGCAATAATCTCTTTTTCCTGCTGATCGCGCTCATCGCAGTGACACCACTCATCCATGAGCTGGATGAAAGAACCCGCAGGCACATTCGCCGGAACCGGGCACTCCGTAACATTGCGGTTCTCAAGGCGCAGGAAGAAAAAGTAAAGCAGGCAGGAAGCGGGGAGGAAGCCGTTTACTATCTGGTCCGTATGGTACTTGCGGTGGGACTTCTGCTGATTTCCGTCATGGCAATGATCGGACAGAGTTATCAGCCATTTTTGTATAATCAGTTCTGAGTAAGGGGGAATATGAGCGATACATCAAAAGATCCTGCGGATAAGCGTATAGAGCGGGTTCCCTCTGACCGCAGTGAGCAGCAGCTCCGGGAGGCGATTGCCCGGGAAATGAAGCAGAAGCGAAGGGTGCGTTCTGTTTACAGTAAATACATGGCGGCTGGTATCGGCGTGTGCTTCGGAGGACTGCTGGTGCTGGGACTTGCCATGCCGCTTCGCCCGATGTATTCTGCGGCAGAGAAGCGGAAGCTTACGGAGCGACCGGAAATCCATACCGCCAGCGTTTGGGACGGAAGCTATTTTACAGAGCTTAGCACCTGGTTTTCGGATACCTTCCCATGCCGCGAGACCCTGCTGAACGGCGAAGCTGCGATGGAACGCCTGTACGGACTCCGGGGCGAGGAAATCTACGGAAACAGTGACACCCATGCGGACGTCATCCCGACGGCGGCGGGTCTTGCGCCGACGATCGATCTGAATGGACCGGGAGATACACAGGACGACTCAGGGCTGGCAACCGCATCCGAGCTTCCTGGAACCGCCGGCTCATCCGGAGATGCGAATGCAGGCGGCGCGGAGACATTTGAGACTCATGCCGATGGCACGCTGGTACTGCCGGATGCGCCCGAAGCCGCCAATCTTACGGGAGAAACCGCCGGAAACATTTACGTTACCAACAACGCGGGCTATGAGATTTACTACTTTAACCAGGAAGGCACAACAGCGTATGCATCTATGATTAATACAGTGCGGAAGCTTTTGCCTGAGGATGTCACTTTGTACGACATGATGGTCCCCAATTCCTTTGGCGTGGAGCTACCGGCGGATGTGCAGGAGGCGCTCGGATCCTCCAACATGCGACTCGGCTTCCAGTACACCGAGAGCATGATCGACCCCGGTGTGCATATGGTGAATGTCTTTGACACGCTGGTGGATCACAAGGACGAGTATATTTACTTCCACACGGATCATCACTGGACACAGCTGGGCGCATATTATGCATATAGGAAATTCTGCGAGGCAAAAGGATATGCACCGCATGAGCTTACGGACTTTAAGACAGAGCAGGCACCGGGATTTTACGGCACATTTTACTTTGCCACCAACCGGGCGCAGGCGCTGAAGGATCATCCGGATACGATTGAAGCGTGGATTCCCAACGGGCAGAACGACATGCAGTATGTGGATAAGAACGGCCAGCAGCTTAACGGGCATGTCATCAACGATGCTACTGTGATGAATGCAGGCAACAAATACAACTGCTTTATCCTTGGGGATAACCCCTTTACCGAGATTCACAATCCGGAGATTACGGATGGTTCGGCGATTGTTTTGGTCAAGGAATCCTACGGAAACTGCTTTGTACCGTGGCTTGTTGACCACTATCAGGATGTGTATGTTGTGGATTACCGCTACTATAAGGACAACCTCCTCGACTTTATCAAGGAGCATAATGTCCGGGATGTGCTTTTCTTAAATAATGAGGCGGCGGTCTCCAAGAGCGCGTCCACCAAGATGCTCGGAATGTTCGGAAAGTAGAGCATGTTCGGTGATGCCTGCTATGGACAAATGTCCGTAGCTTGCAAAATGTGGGTCTGTGACTTATAATGCTTTAAGCTTAATGGAATATTGCAGAGTAAAGCTTACTCGTTTCCTGTTTATAGATTAAAAAAATCCGGATCAAATGACGGTGATTTCTATATGGGCACTGTACCAGGTAAAGGCGGCTGTATTTTAAGTCTGCTGTACCTGGCTAAGCCAATGGCAATGGAAGTCCCACCGTTACTTGAAATCCGAAAAGAGGTATTATGGATCAATTTATTATGAAGGGCGGCACACCGCTAAGAGGGGAAGTTGTGATTGGCGGCGCTAAAAATGCAGCTCTCGGCATCATTGCAGGTGCACTTTTAACCGATGATGATGTGATTATAGAAAATCTGCCGGATGTGCGGGATGTCAATGTTATGCTGGAGGCACTCAAGGAGATTGGCGCAAGAGTGGACCGTACAGATCGTCATACGGTGACCATCAATGCATCCGATGTCAGCGCGGTATCCATCGATGACGAGTTTATCCGCAAAATCCGTGCATCCTATTATTTTATCGGTGCGCTGCTTGGGAAGTATCACAGAGCCTGTGTGCCGCTTCCGGGCGGCTGCGCAATCGGCTCGCGTCCGATTGGCCAGCATATCAAGGGCTTCCGTGCGCTTGGCACAGAGGTGCAGATCCGTAATGGCTGTGTGCAGGCGGAGGCTAAAAACGGGCTTACGGCGGCACATATTTATCTGG
>DJXY01000083.1 GCA_002449915.1 Oribacterium sp. UBA6992 | reverse complement strand
GCGAATGTCACTGTCCGTCACATAATCGCCAAAGAGGAAGCGGTTGGTCTCAAGACGCTTCTCAAGCTTGTCCATGGAATCATAAAAGTCATCAAAGGACTCATTGTAGGCTTCCAGAGACTGGCAGAACGCCATCCGGTAATGCCCGTTGTTGATATGCGGGAAAAGCCAGTCATTTAACTGATCAATCTCCCTCCGGAACTTCTTGGGATAAAGATCCGGCGCATCCTTAGGCTGGAACGGACGGAACTGCACTTCAAGATAATTTGTGAGCCGGTGATAGTCGTTATTGACCGCCTTTTTTTCAATGACATCCACAAGCGTCGGTTTTGTAGCTCTGCCCTTAAATCCGGGTCTTGCCCGCTGATAAAATTCACTCAGGAAATACGCACCGGTAAACGGGTCCTTATGCCCCGGTTGATCCCGGAAGCCATGACCGTATTTATTACTGTCTCCGGTAGACGTACAAAGCACATCTCCGATCACCTTATCAAGCCCGAGGAGATCCTTGGCAATGGCAGGACGATTGGACCAGTTACAGCCCTTTGCCCAGTACAGAACATAACGATTTGCCTCGGCTTTTAAATCCCCCGCCTTATCGCCAAACGGCTGGATAAAAGCATTCGCCTGACGACAAAACGCACCACGCACATCGATCTCGTTTTTGGTCTCCATCGGTCTTGGCGGGACACCTACCTCCCTGGCATGTTCCTCCGCCTCCTGATCCGTATAATCTGATGCGGCAGCCTCCGCAGCAACTCTCCTTCTGTGAGCATCAATATCACAAACGTCAGCCATGGTTTCCTCCTTATATAAATCATGTGAATGCAACAGATCCGCTATATCGCGAGATCCCACGTTACAATAGGATCTGTATTGTTGTTCAAATTTTCTAAATCATAGCATTTCACTAGTGTATTGTATAATAGCTATTCTTTTGCACCGGATATAGATGAAACCTATATGCTGCTATTTCTCATTTTCAGATAAAATATTGTGAAATATTCTGCATTGTGTTGCATAACTCGTGCAAATTAAGCGACTGCTGAATGGAGAACCTGTGCGACAGTTTGTATTTACCGAGAATAAAAGCATTCTCTATATGCTCATGGGATGCTATAATATAGACAGATGCAAGAGATTTCGTAGAAAAATCGGGAGGTCATCCGTGGAACGTCCGCTGCATAGGAGACCATGCAGCATGATGGATGATCTGCCCTTGAAAAAAGGAGGATTTATGTCAAACCTGGAGAAAGACTATTTCGCAAGAGTCGGGGAGTATGGGCAATTAATTGTTATTTCCGGACCGAGAAGTGTCGGCAAGCGTACCCTTGTGAAGGAATATCTGAAACAGCATCCGAAGGCAATCAAGCTGCCGACCGTCACCACACGTGAGAAGCGCCCGGAGGAGGTCGAGGGCGTGGAGCATTACTTTATCAGCACCTATGAGTTTGATCAGATGATTCGTTCGCATCAGCTCATTGACTATACGTATTATAACCGGATCGGCTACGGTACAACGATGGAGTCTATCGAGAAGGCACGTAAGGAAGGTCGTAATGTCCTCCTGATTGATGATGTCACAGAAGCCATCCATGTAAAGCTGCAGTGCCCGGATGCTACGCTCATTTTCATCATCCCACCAAGCTGGGATGAGCTGCAGGAACGTCTGATCGCACGGCACAAAGACAATCCAAAGCTCCTTGAAGAGAGCCTTCTGGATGCACAGGAGGAGATTCTCTGCGCCGATCAGTTTGACTATGTTTTGATCAATGATACCGTAGAACGAACCGTGAATCGTATGGCACAGATCATTCACGGACTCCGCTACTCTAAGAACAGTATGAAAAATTTCTGCAAGGCATATGTGCAGAGCGAGATCAAATCCGACTTCGTGGATGAAGTGAAAAAACTGATTCAGTGAGGACTGGTGCAGCGATAAGGCAATAGAACCAAACCTTTGGGTAAAGCCCCCGAAGAAAAATTGCTGAATGAAGGCTCTGAATCAAAGAAAGAAACAAAAGTAAACAAAAGTCCTGGAAATATAGAGATAATACTAAGTAAAAGGCAGCCGCCCAATGATTCAGGGCAGCTGCCTTTTGCGATTCATTATTAGCTGCAGCCGCACTTTAGCGTATTGCAGCTTACTGGCATCTCATAGCAGTTCGCGGTAGCTGTGAATCACCTGATCTGCGCCAAGCTTAAGCAGCTCCTGCCGATCCGCCGTCACATCCAGGGCAATAACTCTCTCCGCTCCTGCCGCAACACCCGCCTGCACACCGGACTTGGCATCCTCAAATACATAGCTTTTGTGTATGTCTGCATGCAGCTTCTCCGCTGCCTTAATAAAGATATCCGGCGCCGGTTTCCCGGGGAAGCTGTGATCATTATAGGTTACCTGTTCCACCGTAAACCACCGCTTGAGCGGAATGTGTTTAAAATAAAATTCAACATTCTCAATTGGCGAAGACGTGGCGATCCCAAGCTTCACTCCTGCAGCCTTTAACCGGTCCAGATACTCCGGAAGCCCATCTCTCAGCTTATAAATATCGATATGCGAGAGACAGATCTCCCGATATGTAGCTTCCTTCTCCGCCACCAGACGCGCAACCTCCGCGTCAGGCAAATCTGCGCCTAGAAACTTCCGGATCGTAACATCTGCATGGATCCCGTGAATGTACTGGTCCATTTCGCTGTCCGTGAGCTTCCTGCCAATATGGCGCTCCATAAATAAATTCCAGGCATCATTATGATAAATCTCATCATTTACCATCGTGCCATTGTAATCAAAAATCACTGCTTCCGGCATATATGTGTTCCTTTCCTATTTATTCCTTCTGCTTCGCGCTTTGTATTATTTTAACAAACCACTGACCATGGAGATCAGTCCGTAACTCTCCGTTGGAAATGCAAATATCATCTGGTTGAGTTGCTGTTTTGTCAGCTTTTGATTGATGATTAAAGTGATCAAATCTACAAACATACCCGCATCATCGGAAAGGAAGGCGGCGCCAACAAGCGTATGCTCCATATCAAAAACAAAGGTAAAGTCTGCATACTGTTCATTTTTAGCTTCAAAAAGCAGCGTCTTACCATACGGCACCGAAACGACCTGATAATGCTCCGGATCCTTTAAGGCAGTGTCCACAGAAACACCGACCTGTGCAATCCTTGGAAGCGTGAAAACCAGATTGGGGATGACTGGATATTGAATCGGCGCGGTATTCGGGTTAAGGATATGGTCGGCAATATAATTGGATTCAAAGGTCGCTGTCGGTGTGAGCTTCGGTATCCGTTTATCAATGACATCACCGGACGCATAGATATTCGGTGTGGTCGTCTGGAGATACGCATTCACCTGGATACCACGACGACTGTACGCAACGCCTGCATTCGCAAGATCCAACTCATCTACATTAGGCTCCCGCCCGGTTGCTTCCATTACATAGTCAACGGTAATGCTCCTGCCACTCTGATAAGTG